>JAEUIF010000924.1 GCA_016795185.1 Planctomycetia bacterium
TGAATCACGCGGTTCAGCAGCGCGCGGGAACGCTTCAAGCGCAGGTGGCGCGGCGTGGGCACCCAGGTGGGCAACTGCCAGAAGCTCTCGAAGCGGGCGCTGAAGTCGTGCATCATGCGGTCGATGGCCTCGGTCACGCCGCCCGCCCGGTGGCTCACATCCACGTCGAGCAGCGCCCGCGTGACGATGTGCAGGGCCAGGTGCATCATGTCGTCGTGCAGGTCGCGTGGCTGGCCGGGTTCCAATCGTTCGAGGTACTGGCGGGCGTAGTCCACGATGATCGGGGCATAACTGTCGATGCGCGCCTTCTGGAAGGCCGGCTGAATCAGGCGGCGCTGGCGGAGCCAGAACGCGCCTTCGCTCAGCAGCAGGCCGTTGCCCAGGGTCGGGCGTAGCAGCTGATAGATGTAGGGTTTGACGAAGTTGCGGTGTTCGGTGACCAGTAGCTGTTCGATGGCGTCGGGATGGCTGACCAGGCCGAGCGCGTGCCAGCCGAGGCGGAAGGAGACGACGTTGCCGTACTCCCGGCAGAGCCGCGTGTAGAAGGCCAGCTTATCGCGGCGGAATTCGGGCAGGTGGCCCAGCAGCCAGTGGCCGGGCGGCCCCGGCGGATGGGATGCGACGATCATGGGTTCGTTTACGGCGGGGATCAACCCCGCCGCTCGCTGACATCACGGCGGGGATCAACCCCGCCGCTCGCTGAGTACACGCTTCAGTGTACTCGCGGCTGCTTCCGCTTGACAGATTATCCCGGCGGCGGCATAACGCCGGCCTTTCCGATACGGTGCCCGAAGGTCCGCAGCGAAACGGCGCAAGCCCGTGGCCCACGGCAGGAGGACGAATATGCGGCGACTGCGTGGAATGATCTACCTGGCGGCCCTGACCGTCGTGCTGGGCCTGACCCAGACGGCGTCGGCCGTCGATCCCGAGGAAGTCTGCATCGAGAACCCCGTCTACATCGCCCTGGGGCCGGACTCCTATGGCATGGTCTTCGAGAAGGTCATCGACGTGCTCAACGAGTACTTCGAGATCGCTTACTCCAACCGGTACGACGGCCGCATCGAAACCTTCCCGCGCATCGCGCCCGGTTACGAGCAGCCGTGGAAGCCGAGCACGCCCAGCTGGTACGAACGGCTGCTGGCCACCTTCCAGACCATCCGCCACCGCGCCTTCGTGCTGATTCAGCTGGCCGACGACGGCGGCTTCTTCGTGCAGGTGATCGTTTACAAGGAACTGGAAGACCTGCCCCGGCCGCTGCGCTCCACGGCCGGCGCTGCTATCTTCCGCGGCAGCAGCACGGTGGACCGGCAATACGAAGTCATCGATCCGACCGTTTTCGAGCGCGCCTGGATTCCAATGGGCCGCGACCACCTGCTCGAACACGCGATTGCGCAGAAGATCAAGAATTGTCTTTAGTCAGTCGTCAGTAGCAAAGAGCAAAGGCCAGTGAGCGGTTTCCCTGCTGGGGTACCGCTCACTGGCCGCTGGTTTTTGCAAAGGACAACTGACCACTAACAACTGACCAATGACTATTCCAAGGGCAGCTTGACCGTGAAGGTCGAGCCCTTGCCCACGGTGCTTTCGACGCGGATGCGGCCCTGGTGCTGCTCGATAATCTGCCGGCAGACGCTCAGGCCCAGGCCCGTGCCGCCGTGGCCATGCTCGTCGGGTTCCTTGGTGGTGTAGAACGGTTCAAAGATCATGCGCAGCCGTTCGGGCGGAATGCCAATGCCGCTGTCGGCGATCTTGACCTCGACCATGTGGCTGCGGCGGTTCTCGCGGACCTCGAGTCGCAGCCGGCCGCCGTGCGGCATGGCCTGGCGGGCATTGATGATGAGGTTGAGCAGGATCTGCTCGATCTGCGCCGGCACCACCAGCGCCTTCGGCCGGTCGACGATCTTGGTTTCGATCTGAATCTGGTGCTTGCGCAAATCCTTGTCGGTCAGGACCAGGACTTCCTCGACCAGTTTGGCCACGTCGGTCGGCTCGCGGAGCGTGGAGGAGTTGCGGGCGAAGCCCAGCATGCTGTTGATGATGACGGCGGCGCGCTGGCCGCCCTTGAGGATCTTCTCCAAAGCCTGGGTGCGGCCAGCGGTGTCCTCGGGCGAACGCAGGCCGAGCTTGGCGTAATTGATGATGGTCGTGAGGATGTTATTGAACTCGTGAGCGACGCTGGAAGCCAGCGCTCCCACACTGCTGAGGCGCTGCGCTTGCAGCAGCTGGCGGCGCAATTGTTCCGTCTCGGTGCTGGCAGCCAGCACGTCCTCGCCAGTCATTTGGGTCGTCTCCTCGGTCGGGTAGGGGCCGCGCGACGCCGAGCCGGTGGGTCAGGGAGGGCATCGGGCAGGCGGGTTGCCCTGGCGGCGGTTCGGCACAGAGAAAGGTATCGGCCGGTCGCGCCGAAACACTTCATCGGAAGTCGTTGCGTTTCAAGCGATTGGGAACGGACTACCGAGAAGCGGGCGAAGCGGCGGGACGGCGGGGACCGAGTGAAAGCAGACAGTTTCGCCGGGGGTGAAATCGCGGTGCGGACCAGCCCGCGCGGCAAACAAGGAGAATCTGGTGAGGTGCGGTACGGCTGAAGTACGTCGGGCTTTCCAGCCCGACCACGCAGCGCCGGAAGTAGACGGTGCAACGAACTGGGTGTCATGCATGGTCGGTGACACCGATGCTTCATCGCACTCCGGCGAGAGCGGCCCAAGCATGGCACCCAGCAGGCGCGGCCAGTCACCGGCGCTGCGTGTCGGGCTGGAAAGCCCGACGTACTCTCAATCTACCCAATCAACTCCGCGATCGGATTGCCATCGGCGACGATGCGAATCGGCCGGCCGGTCGGCGTCTGGTATTCCCGGTGCGGGTCGATGCCCAGCGCGGTGTAGAACGTGGCGGCCACGTCGTCGGGCGAGACCGGCTTGTCCCTGGGCCGTTCGCCGCCGCCGTCGGTTTCGCCGAAGACCTTGCCGCGCGGCAGCCGGCCGCCGGCCAGCAGGCCGAACATCGAGTAGGGCCAGTGGTCGCGGCCCGCGTTCTTGTTGATCTTCGGCGTGCGGCCGAATTCGCCGACGAGATAGACGATGGTGGTGTCGAGCAGGCCGCGCGTATCGAGGTCTTCGAGCAGGGCGGCCAGGCCCAGGTCCACCGGCGGCACGAGGTTGTCCTTCAGGCGCGTGAAATTCTGGCCGTGCGTGTCCCAGCCGGTGGTGTTCACGGTGACGAAGCGGCAGCCTGCTTCAATCAGCCGGCGGGCCAGCAAGCAGCCCTGGCCGAACGGCGTGCGCCCGTACTGGTCGCGCAGCCGCGACGGTTCCTGGCTGAGGTCGAACGCCCGGCGGGCGCGCGGAGAACGGACGATGTCGTAAGCTTGCTGCTGGAAGCGGTCGAGGCCGGAGATGGTTTCGTCGCCGGGCTGCCCGTCGAAGGTCTGGTCGAGGCGGTCGAGCAGCCCATTGCGGCGGTTGACGCGCTCGATGGAGGTGCCGTCCGGCAAGCTGATGGCCCGCACGTTGAACTTGGCGGACGACGGATCGGCGTTGACCGAGAACGAATTGTACGCCACGCCGAGGTAGCCCGCCCCCGAGCTTTCCGGCGGCTCGAACGGCACCGCCACGAACGGCGGCATGTCCTGGATGCCCTGCTTCTCCTTCGTCATCACCGAGCCGTAGGTCGGGTACTTCAGCGACGGCAGCGGCTTGTTGCCGGAGAGCAGGTACAGGCTGCCGGGCGCGTGCGAGCCGATGTTGTGCGTGATGGAGCGAATCAGCGTGGTGCGGTGCATTTGCCGGGCGACGTGCGGCAGCAACTCGCTGACCTGGCAGCCCGGCAAGCTGGAAGCGATGGGGTTGAACTCGCCGCGCACCTCGGCGGGCGCGTCGGGCTTGAGGTCGAACATATCAAGATGCGCTGGAGCGCCGCCGAGCCAGAGCAGGATGGCGTTCATCTCCGCCGGTTTCGATTTATCGCTTCGCGCGTTCCCTGATGCGGCCCGCAGCATACCGGGCAAGGTCAATGCGCCGGCGGCGCCCACGGTCAGGAACTCACGGCGGTTCAGGCGGCGGTATTCGCGGCAGGCGGACATGTGGTATTCTCCAGAAGCGACATTCAACTTGCAGCAGGCCCTTGTCGATCCAGTTCCGCAAAAAATTCTCGCAACGGCAGCGCGAAGCCCGGCAGCACGTCGCCTCCGTCCAGAGTTTGATCTTGCGTCAACACCACGGGTTCGTCCGGCGCGGTGTAGACGGCTACCGTGCGCGCTTCCGGATCGACCTCCCACACCAGGCAGACGCCTGCCGTGAAGTACTCCCGGCGCTTGCGCGCCATTTCGCCTGGTGTGTTACTCGCGCTCAGCACTTCGACCGCCAGATCGGACACGAGGTCCGGAATCGCTTCCGTCGGTACCCGCCCACCGGGCAGTCGCGCCCAGGAGATGAACGCCACATCGGGAATTCTGATCCTGCCGGCAAACAGTCGCATCGTGCCGTCCGGGCCGCTTACCAGTCCCAGGTTACGCGGCACCACGAAGGCACGCAGGAGCGCAGCCAGGGCCGCCACCAGGAGGGATTCCCGGAACCCCATGCCTTTCTCCACGAGAATGCCATCCACGAGTTCGCAAAGCCGGTCTTCCTGGGCGGCCACGCGCAGGAGGTCGTCCTCGGTCGCGGTGCCCGGAAAAGGCCGAAAACGCACCCGACACAAGGGGATATTGCCCAGGCGTTCGAGCACTTCGGCCATGTTCGTGATGGCGTCGGGAGGAGTCGGCACAGCGCTCATGCGCAATCCCTCGGGGTTCCGATTCGCTCAGTAGTTTACCAGAAACTCCCGATGGTTGAGCAGCGCCCAGATCAGGTCTTCCACCAGCTCCTTGCGCTCTCCTTCCGCTTCCAGGTACTTCAAGGCTTCCGAGCGTTCCTTGTCGTTGGGGTAGCGCGACAGCGTCCAGAGGTAAAGTTCTTCCACCAGCTTGCCGTTGTCGGCGTGCTCGGCGAGCAGCTTGTCCAGGCGCGCGCCGGGCTTCTTGATCTTGTTGAGCAGTTCGGTGTCGTTGAAGAGGTAGAGCGTCTGCGGCAGGGCGGGCTGGGCGCTGCGTTCGCAGTCGCAGTTCTGCTGCCGTTGCGGACGGCCGAAGATGGTCAGCGCGTAGGACTCCGAACCCTGGAGCCGGCTCGGAGCCGCTTCGATGGCGCGAGTGCCGGGCGGCACGTCCTTCGGATCGAACTGCGGCGGCACGCCCGTGGCCTGGGCGATGGCATCCACCACCTGTTCCGCGCCCAGGCGGCGTGGCAGGGCACGCGAGAAGTTGCGGCGGTCGCCCTTGTTGCTGGCGTTCGCCTGGCCGCTGCGCTGATAAGCGTGCGCGTTCAGCAGTTGCCGATGGACTGCCTTCAGGTCGAAGTTGTCCGCGACGAAGCGGCGTGCCAGTTCGTCGAGCAGCACCGGATGGCTGGCCGGGTTCGCCGCCGCCAGGCCGTCCGGCGGATCGACCAAACCCCGGCCGAAGTAGTGCGCCCAGAGACGGTTCACCAGGGCCTTCGCGAAGTACGGATTCTCCGGGGCGGTCAACCAGTCCGCGAGCGTGACGCGCGGATCGTGTTCCTTGCCGACGGGCAGGTCCGCGCCGCCCAGCGCCTTCGGCTTCAACTCCTGGCCATTGCGCGGATCGACGTAGACTTTGCGCGGCTTCTCCAGGTGCAGCACCTCGTTGATGCCCTGCTGGCCGTTCGTCAGCGCTGCTTCGAGCGGCTGGGCTTCGCGGGAAAACTCCTTGGCCACGCCGACGTAGGCGAACGTGCTGGCCCACGAGCCGAAGTCGCCCTGCGTCCAGCGGTCCATCGGGTGCTTGTGGCACTGGGCGCATTCCAGCTTGACGCCGAGGAACGAATACGACATTTGCAGCGCCAGGTTGTCCGGATCGAGGTTGCGCGCCTTGATGTAGAGCAGGTCGAGCGTCTGGCGCTTGCCGTACTCGAAGTTCCACTCCGTGCCGCGCAGCCGGGCGTCCTCGGCCTTGGCCCATGCCTGCCATTGCTCCTGCGACTGCCCCTCAGTGCTCGTCGCCGCGACCACGCCGCGGGCGATGTCGCTGTAGGGCACGTTGCGGCTCAGCTTGTCGCGGAACCAGTCGTGCCACTGCTTCGATTGCCGGGGCCGATAGGGGTTCGCGAGGTAGCGCGTGTCGTTGCCGGTCCAGTCGGAGAACTTGCTGGCCCAGTAGGCGGCGTACTCGGGACGATTGAGCAGTTCGTCGACCTTGCGGGCGCGCTTGTACGGCTTGCTGTCCGCCTCGAAGGCGCGAATCTCGCTAGGCGTCGGCAGCGTGCCGAGCAGGTCGAGGCTGGCGCGGCGCAGGAACTCCGTGTCCGTGCAGAGGGCGGACGGTGCGAGGTTCAGTTTCCGCAGCTTGTCGTTGATCTCGTCGTCGATGAAGCCCGCCGAAGAATACACCGCGTCGCCCGCCGTCTTCTCCGCCGGAACCAGCACCTGCACCGCCACCACCTGGCCGGCGTAGCGCGCCAGGATCGGCGTGTCACCGGGCTGGGCCGCGCGCACCACGCCGCTGGCATCCACCTTGGCCGCCTCGTCATTCAGAGCCTCGAAGCGCGACAGCGCGGTCACGTCCGCGCTGCCACCGTCCGCGTAGATGGCCTGCACACGCAGCGCCGCCCGCCCGGCGTGCGGCTTGAGCACCAACTCAGCAGGCGTCACCTCGATGCGCGTCAGCGGCGCTTCGCGTTCGGGTGCGTAGCGCGCGCCGGCCGCGATCCAGTCGCGCAGCAGGCGGTACTCCGGGCTGTCCTTCTTCAGCCGGAGGCCACCCTGATGCGGGGCCTGGTTGGTCGGCTTGAGCAGCAGCAGGCTCTGGTCCGGGTCGATGAAGTTGACACGCCGGCCAAAAGCATCCGGCACGATGTACTGAAAGTCCACCGCCGGCTCGCTGCCGAACAGCGACAGGCGGAAGCCGTTCTGGCCGCGGAACGAACCGTGGCACGAGCCCGAGTTGCAGCCCAGCCGGTCCAGCACCGCCACCACCTGCCGGCCAAACGACGGTCCCGGCGGCGGTTCGGCCGCCGACGCGGGCCGGACGGCGCACAGCAGGACCATACCGAGCATGCTCAGGCGAAAGCTGGCAGTCTTCATGAGGCAACCCCTGGCAAGCGGGTGGCTGAATGGAATGGCAGGTCGGGCCGTGATGGTCGGCCCGCAGGGTGGAACCCCTCGGGCAGCAGAATGTCCCGCCCACCATCGGACTCGCGGGGATGGTCATCGGTTGACCACCCTCCGTGCCAAAAAATTCCTGCTCAGCGCGGAGGCGCGAAAACCCCAATGTTTTGCCACTGCGCGCCAATTGCTTCTTGGCACGGAGTGGC
The DNA here is from genome assembly GCA_016795185.1 of Planctomycetia bacterium. Taxonomy (GTDB): domain Bacteria; phylum Planctomycetota; class Planctomycetia; order Gemmatales; family Gemmataceae; genus JAGVLI01. The sequence continues at coordinate 7,362 of JAEUIF010000924.1, forward strand.
AAAAACCCCAGTGTCTTGCCACTCCGTGCCAAACTGCTCATTTTGTGCCGCCTGGCCTTGATCCAGCGTACCCGCGTTTGGCAGACTGGAAGCTGCCGCAGGCGCTTGACCTGTCCACATTCGCAATGCTTTTCGTCACGGCCAGTAGGAGAACGCCGTCACCGAACGCGTTGCCAACTGGTCGTTGTCGTCGAGCATCAAACTGACGCGAATCTCCGAAGGAAAAAGATCCCAGCGAGCGCTGGCCGGAATGAAGACGCCAAAACCGGCGTCTCGATCCGGCGCATCCGAACTTCGGATGCCGTGATAGTTGGGATAGTGCTCCTGCAACCACGCGACGACGGTTGCTTTCGGCGTACCGACCGGCAATGCAGCATCGAACTGCCGTTCGACTTGCCACACGGTCGTTCTGGGCCAGAATCCGTAATAGCCGATCACCACGAACAGCGACGTTGCGAGGGTAATCAGCAAAGCGCGCCTTCGATTCATGGTTTACTTCGATCTGCTGACGGTTGACCTACCAGGGACCGCAATGCTTCTCCGAGCAGCACGCTAGCCA
>JAEUIF010000931.1 GCA_016795185.1 Planctomycetia bacterium
TCGCCATGGCCAGACCTACGCACGCCTGTCCTTCACCGCCGGTCCTGGCGGGCAGCTCGTCCTCCCCACGGCGGTCGATTGGTCGGCCTGGCCCGACTGCCTGCACCAGCGGCCCGGCGTGCTGGAAAGCCTGGTGGCCGAGTGGGAGCAAGAGTACGCCGCCAACGTCATCGCCCTGCCCACCAGCTTCGAGGACACGTTGCGCGGCTCCGGCATCGAATGCGGCTGGGATGACCGCTGGGAAATCGTCGAGCTACCCCCGGAGGAAGCGAAGCATGCCGAACTCCACCCCGCCTCTTCTTGAGCGCGACACGCGGCAGCGGGAGATCGTTCCGCCCGACCGGCTGGCCGACTGCCACGCCCTGGTCATCGGCGTCGGCGCTATCGGCCGGCAGGTGGCCCTGCAATTGGCGGCGCTTGGCATGCCGCGCCTTACCCTCGTCGATCCTGACGACGTGCGCGTCGAGAACCTGGCGCCGCAAGGCTATCTGGTTGAGGACCTCCAGGCACTCAAGGTCGAGGCCACCGCGACGCTCTGCCGCCGGCTCAACCCGGCCATCCAGATCACGCCCCTGGCCGAGCGCTTCCAGCGCTCCTCGGCCAGAAACCTGGATCTGGAGCTGCGGCTAGTCGTCTACACCTGCGTCGACCGCATCGTCACCCGCCGGCTGATTTGGGAAGCACTCCGCCACCGGGCGGCCTTGTTCCTGGACGGCCGCATGAGTGCCGAGGTCATCCGGGTGCTGGCCGTCGCTGCGCCCGCGGCCGACCGGCACTACCCGCAGACACTGTTCAATGCCGACGAAGCCTACGCCGGTTCCTGCACGGCACGGTCCACGATCTACACCGCGTCGATTGCTGCCGGCCTGATGCTCGGCCAGATGACGAAGTGGCTGCGCGGTCTGCCGGTCGACGCCGAAGTCATGCTCAACCTGCTGGCCGCCGAGTGGACCATCGGCCCCATCGCCTCCACGTGACCTGCCCCGATTTGCTTCTCCATTGCGGCCCGGAGGGACCGCGTACCTCCGGGCCGCGTTCTCTCAACGAGGATCCTTGTCATGAGCCACATCGTCACCATCTCTGCGCGCCTCACCAACCACACTGCCGTGGTCGCCGCCTGCCGGCGACTGCACCTGCCCGAGCCAAGGCATGGTACCGCCCAACTCTACAGCGGCGAAGCAACCGGGCTGCTCGTGCAGTTGCCCGGCTGGCGCTATCCCGCCGTCATCGATACCGCAAGCGGCCAGATCGCCTGCGATACATTCGACGGCGCGTGGGGTGAGGAGCGGGAACTGCACCGCTTCCTCCAGGCGTATGCCGTTGAAGCCGTTCGACTGCAGGCGCGGCAGCGCGGCTTGCCCGTTACCGAGCAGCACCTCGCGGACGGCTCCATCAAGCTCTCGATCCAGGAGAGCTGACATGAGCACACCGCGGCGTCGCATCATCCGCCCGCCGGCCGCGCCGGCCCTTGCACCGGCGCAGCCCCGACGACAACTTGCGAAGCTCCGTGCCCGACTCGAAAAAGAACGTGCGGCTTTGGCCCGCTGGCAGACTCGATTCCGGCGTGCATTTCCCGCCATGGATCAATTACAGCGGTCCGTGTCTCGACTCGAACAGCGCATCGCCCGCCTGGAGGAATCCTGATGCAAACGATCGAAGTCCTGATTTCGCCGATCGGCGAAACCGTCGTGCAAACCCGAGGCTACACCGGCACCGATTGCCTTCAGGCCAGCAAGTGGTTGGAGCGCGCCCTTGGCCAGGTGACTGCCGAAGAGAAAACCCCGGAATACTACCAGTCGCCAACCACCCAGCAACAGGTACAGCAGTGACTCGTTCGCCCTGGTTCGCTCTCAAGACACACCCTGGAGAAAACTGCATGACCCTTGCCGAACAATTGACCGACTTCATTCATGCCGCCTCGAGCGGCATCTGGCTGCAAACCGTGGAGCCGGACGAAGCCGAGCGCGAGATCGTCCAGCTCGCGCGGCAGAACCACTGGAAGATTGCCATCTGGGACGTGGCGACTGGCCTGCGCTTGCCAACGGCCACCGGCACGGCTCGTCCCGAAGCGGGGATCGGCGATCCGCTCGCCGCTCTCCGCGCCTTGCCGGCGCTGGCCGACCCGAACGGCACCGCGCTCTTGCTCTTGCACAATTTTCACCGCTTCCTGGGAAACGCCGAGACCGTGCAAGCGACCTTTGCCCAGCTCATCCAGGGCAAGCAGCAGCGCACCTTCATCGTGGTCCTCTCCCCGGTCGCCGACATTCCGCTGGAGCTGCAAAAGGTCTTCCTGGTGGTCGAACATGCGCTTCCGGGGCGTGAGCAGGTCCAGCAGATCGCGCGCGAGTTGACCACCGAACATCCCGAGGAGATGCCGAAAGGAGATGATCTCCAGCGCGTCCTCGATGCCGCCATGGGATTGACCCGCTACGAGGCAGAGGCATCGCTGGCCCTGTCGCTCGCCCGGCACAACGCCATTCGTCCCGAGGTGATCTGGGACCTCAAGGCCCAGGCCTTGCGCAAACACAACCTGCTCACGCTCCACCGCGGCCGCGAGCGTTTCGATACGCTGGGCGGCCTGGCCAACCTGAAGTACTTCTGCGGCAGGGCGCTGCTCCGCGGCCGGCCCGTCAAGCCCCGAGGGGTGCTCCTGGTCGGGGTGCCTGGGACCGGGAAGTCCGCCTTTGCGAAGTCGCTTGGCTCGGAAACGGGCCGGCCGACGCTGATCCTGGACATCGGCGCGCTCTACGGCTCGCTGGTCGGCGCCACCGAACACAACGTTCGCCAGGCCTTGCGCATTGCCGACGCCATGGCGCCCTGCATCCTGTTTGTGGATGAATTGGATAAGAGTTTGTCCGGCATCGGCGGCCAGGGGGACAGCGGCGTCGCCACGCGGCTCTTTGGCACGGTCTTGACATGGCTGGCCGATCACGAATCGGACGTCTTCTTCATCGGCACCGCCAACGACATCAGCAGGCTGCCGCCGGAGTTCACGCGTGCCGAACGGCTCGACGCCGTCTTTTTCCTCGACGTCCCCAGTGCCGAGGAACGCCAGACCATCTGGGACCTCTATCGCCGCCAGTTCCAGCTCGACGACAACCAGAAGCAGCCCGACGACGCCGACTGGACCGGGGCCGAAATCCGCAGTTGCTGTCGGTTGGCGGCGCTGCTCGATCTGCCTCTGGTCCAGGCTGCCCGTCAGGTCGTGCCCGTCGCCGCCACCGCGGCCGAGCAGATCGAGCGTCTGCGCAGCTGGGCTACGGGCCGATGCCTTTCGGCCAGTGGCCCGGGCCTGTACGCGCCCAACCGTGAATCGACCACCCGTAGCGGCCGCCGCGTCCAGCGGCCATCCAGTAATTGACCAACCCCGAACCGGAGGAGCCCATGAGCCCCGAACCAGTCACCGCCAAGCCTCCCGTCACCGAACCGGCCGAGTGTCTCATCATCCTCGCGCCGGATTGGTTCCGGCGCGAGGATTTCCTCGACTGGCGCGAAGGCAAGCGTCTCGAACAGTGGGACCAGCCGGCCTGCTGGAACCCCGAGGACCGCGACGCCCACTACGCCGATGTGTTCCTGGTCTTCGACCGCCGCCGGCTAGAACTCGCCGCGCTGGAACCCGGCAACGAACACTGCTGGGAAGGCAGCGACCAGCAAGGATTGCCCGACGATCTCTATGAAGCCATTGGCAAGCTGCTGCACGAGCGCAGCTTGACTTACGGCGTCCTCTGGATCAAGACCAGCTGAGCCCACGATTGTCTTACGAACCGCCGGCCACGGACGTGCTCCGTGACCGGCGATTGTTGTTTGGTCGCCCCATTCAACTCCCCAGGAGACCCATGAGCCAAGTAACTACCGCCAGCATGCCGCTGGACAGCCATCACCCGGCCGAGCGGCTGCGCCGCGTGGCCGCCGCCGTGCGGGTCCATTTCACCTGGTGGGGTGTGCGCCGCGCCCTCACCGCCCAGCAGAAAGAAGAGATCGGCGTCGCTTGTGCCGCCGATGCGCGTCTGCTGACCGCCGGTAAGAAACTCGTCGATGTCCGCCACGAAGCCTTCCGCAAACTGACCGCGCTGCGCACCCGCATCGGGCAGTTCTGGCGGTCGGTGACGTTGCCCTATGTCGAGCCGGGCGTTCGGCTCATCAAGCAGTCGGGCATCGACGCCTTCGTCCACCAGATGGAAGGTTTCCGCGAAGAGTTGGCCGAGGCCGAAGCCAACCTGAGCGCGGACTACGACCAGGTCAAGGCGGATGCCCGAAACCGGTTGGGCCGGCTGTACAACGCCGCCGACTACCCACCCGAGATTCGCGGCCTGTTTGCGGTCGATTTCGATTTCCCCTCGGTCGAACCGCCCAACTACCTCCTCCAGCTCAACCCGGAGATCTACGCCGAGGAGCAAGCCCGGGTCGCCCGCCGCTTCGAGGAGGCCGTGCAGCTGGCCGAGCAAGCTTTTATTGGCGAGCTGGCCAAGCTCGTCGCGCACTTGACGGAGCGGCTGACGGCGGGGCCGGACGGAGAGAGGAAAACATTTCGGGACAGTGCCATCGCGAACCTGACGGACTACTTCGCCCGGTTCCGCGACCTCAACGTCCGCAGCAACGCGCAGCTCGACCAGCTCGTCGAACAGGCGCAGCAGATCGTCCGCGGCGTTGCTCCCCAGGACCTGCGCGACAACACCGGCCTGCGGCAGCACGTCGCCACGCAACTCGCCGCCGTGCAGGCCACACTCGACGGCATGCTGGTCGATCAGCCGCGCCGTCGCATCATCCGCGCCCGTCCGGGAAACAACGGAGGCAACCATGACCCTGGTCATTGATCCGCAAGGCCTGGCCCGCTGCCTCTACTCGGAGGCACTGGACCTGTCCGCACTCGGAATGCTCAGCATCCGCCGCGCCAGCCACGTCGAACCGGACGCCACGGGACAGTGGTGGGTCGATCTGGCCCCGGTGCATGGCCCCCAGTTCGGCCCTTATCATCGCCGTGCCGACGCCCTCGGCGCCGAGCAGGCCTGGCTGGAGGCGAACATCCTTCTCATTGCCGCAACCTGAACGATCCATCGCCTTAGTGTTCTTTCCCAACCACCAACATCCTCGTTCACGAAAGGGGTTCTCCATGCCCCAGTCGCAGATCGACCGCGCCGTGGCCCGCGCCACCGGCGAGTCCGTAGGCCTCATCCAGCGCCGGGGCTTCAGCCTGCATTACCTGTCGGTTCCGCTGCACCGCGTGCGTCGGCGCCGCCCGCGCCATTCCTCAACGTCGCTCACCAGGCACGCGCCAACGGCTTGCGCCTGGGCGCTTCGACGACATTGACCCGGCGGGGCCGGAACAGAGACCATCCCTGCCCTGGAGAAAGGAGGCAGTCCTTGATCGAGCTTCCCCGCTACCTGGCCCGGAACTTCCGGGCCGTGCTCCGCAAGTCCGTGCTGCTGCACGAGCCGCGCACGGCCGTCGCCGGTATCACGCTCGCCACGGGCGCCGATGGCTTCACCATCCGCGCCCGCCAGGCCGACATCGCCGTCGAGCATCGGCTGGGCGGCAACTTCGCTGCGGACCAGCTCGTGGTCCCCAGTAACGCCTTCGCCGACTTTGAAGGCACGGATGCCTTGCCCGTCCGCCTGGAGCGCAGCCCCAAGGGCGTCACGGCGCGCTGGCAAGAGCGTGGCCTGCCGCGCTGCCAGGAATACGAGTGGGCGGCCAAGGACAAACCGCCGGACTGGCCGCCGACTCCCCAGCAGTGGGCGACGCTGCCACCGGAGTTCCTGCAAGCACTGGACGACGCGATGCAGACGGCGTCCCGCGAATCGGTTCGCTACGCGACTCATCGTGTGCAGTTCCGCGGTGGTACCGGCCAGCTGATCGCTACCGACGGCAAGCAATTGCTGATCCAGTCGGAGTTCAATTTCCCGTTCCAGGAGGACCTACTGGTCTCGAGGATCATGGCCTTCGGCTGCCACGCCGTGCCGCCGGACAAGCCGGTCCAAATTGGTCGCACCAACAAGTTCTTGACTGTGCAGAGCGGCTTCTGGACGTTCCATCTCGCGATCGACGCCCAGGCGCGCTTCCCGCGCGCTGAGGAAGTGATCCCCAAGACCAAACCGGTCACGGTCTTCCAGGTGGCGCCGGCAGAGCGGGACTTCTTGCTGCAAGTGCTGCCCAAGCTGCCAGGCGAGAAGGACGACAACGCCCCGGTGACGCTGGCCCTCAACGGCCATGCTGTCGTTCGTGCCAAGGCCGACGGACAGTCGCGCACCACGGAGGTGGTCCTGGAGAAGTCGCACGTGTCCGGTAAGGCCCTACGCTTCGCCACCTGCCGAGCGTACGTGAGCCGCGCCTTGCAGCTCGGTTTCGGTGAGCTTGCCGTCGTCTCGCCTGACACTCCCATCCTTTGTCGGGACCAGTCGCGCCTCTATCTCTGGATGCCGCTGGGCGAGAAGTCGGCGCTGAAGCCCGCAGCCAACGCCTTGCGCATCACGCCGCCCGTCAACGGTGAGCATCCGTCCGCTGTCCCAACTTCCCCGAGGAAACGTGCCATGAGTACCAACGGTCGCAACGATCATCCAACCGCGGTACGGCCGCCCCCACCGGTGCCACCCGCTACCAACGGCAGCCCGCCTTCGCCCCTCTCCCTGGTCGAGGAAGCCGAGGCACTGCAAAACTTGCTGCGCGAAGCGCTGGCCAGAACCACGCGCCTCGTGGCCGGACTGAAGCAGCAAAAGAAGCAGCAGCGTTTGGTTTCCTCGACGTTGGCGAGCTTGCGCCAGCTCCAGCAGGTTCAAGGACAGCCTTGAGTACTCGAGAAAGGAGATCACCGAAAACACCCAACCCGCCGTTCGCGCGTCATTCGACGCAGTCCAGCCTCACCTCCCTTTGGAACAGAGGATCTACCATGCCACGCATTTTCTGGTTCGGGCTCGGCGTTCTGGCCCGGGCCGTCAGCATTGTCGCCGGCCTGTACAGCGACTGGATCTGGAACAAGCTCGTTGAAGGCGCCGAGTTCGCCGTCGACTTTGCCCAGGACTTCTGGGAGTTCGCCTGCTGGGCGATCGACGAGCTGGCCGGCTACCTGTCCGGTCGGCGTCGCTACGAGCTGAACTACTGATACCCGCGCCCAGGCATCGGCATTGTGTCTTTGTGTCCCGTTTCCAATTCACGAACCCAGGAGAAACCACGATGATCCCGCGTCTGCTCATCATCGCGGCCAGCGTGCTGGCCGGCGCCCTGAGCACGCTCTTCATTCGCAAGGCCGTGATCGGCGACGATCCCGGTCTGCCGGAATTGCCGGAGCAGGTCTTCCGGCCGCGCCGGCGTTCGCCGCGCACCCAACTCGATGTGCGTTCCGACGGTCAAGGCGTTGAGCCGTAGTCGCTGCCACGGCGGCAACGAGCCGGCCGGCACGTGTCGGCCGGCTCGTTGCCTTTTTCTTCCTGAACCTTGTCCACTCCAAAGGAGCTGAAACCATGCCGTACATCCGCGAATTCAACGGCCAGGTTGTCCGCCGCACCATCCGCGTGGGCGACCAGGTCGCGCTCGTGCTGAAAAGCCCCGAAAAGGGCAAGCCCGGTCAACGGCTGCTGCTGTCCGTGGATGAGTACCGGACCGGTCTCAAGACGCATCGGTCTGACAACAAAGCTCCAGTTGCCGCCTGACCCGGTGACGTGCCGATTCCATCTTCGGCATCCCGGGTGAATTCGGTCAGTTCACCCCAAACTGCCCTCGATCTGACCAGCGCGGCTCACGGCGGGCAGATTTGTAACATCTCGGGCTCGGTGCGCTAGCGCGCCGGGCCCGCTCGAAGCGCTCCCGCGCGGTGCGGGGGCAGTCCACGAAACCCGGACTGTCCCCGTGCGGGGACAGTCCCTGCGCGGAGAAGCATCATGAGCATCCGGTCATTGCCCATTTCGCTCCTGTCGTTGCCGCAGTTGCAGGCAGCCTTCCTGGCGATTCAACCCCGCATCGTGCGACACGCCGAGGTCATCTTCCGGGGCCAGCGCTGCCAGGCCCGTAAGGACGATCTCATCGCGGAAACGGTGGCCCTGGCCTGGGCCTGGTTCCGGCGCCTGGCTGAGCGCGGCAAGGACGCGCGGCAGTTCCCCAGCGTCCTGGCCGGCTACGCCGCCCGCGCGGTCAAGTCCGGACGCCGGCTCACGGGCCAGCTCAAGGCGAAAGATGCCTGTAGCGAGCGCGCCCAGATACTACACGGCTTCAAGGTCGAGCGCTTGCCGACGACCACGCGTCATTCGTTTCGGGAGATGTACGGCACGGACGGTCAGCAAGTGCTGGACGTCTTCGAGGAGCGGTTACATCACAATTTGCAGACGCCGGTCGATGAACAGGTGGCGTTTCGCTGCGACCTGCCGGCCTGGATGTCGACGCGGAATCGCCGTGACCGACGCTTGATCCGCGACATGGCCGCCAACGAGCGGACCCTGCCGCTGGCCCGCAAGTACGGGATTTCCCCGGCACGGGTGTCGCAGCTCCGCCGGGAGTTCCACGACGACTGGAAGCGTTTCACGGCCGGCCAGGCGGAGGTCACCACGCCCAGGCCGATGTCGGCGTGATTTGGCCCGGCGGCGAGTGAAGGGGTGATTTTCTGGTGGTGCCAGCGGCCAAGTGAGCGAGCCGCCGAGCAGTTGATAGGCCGGGCGCGGCGGATGGGTTGGGCAAGCCTGGCACCCGTGGCGTAATAGCACGTGCCCGCGCGCCGCCCGTCAGGGCGGCGCGCGGGAACGTTTTTTTAGCTCTCGCGTTTCG
>JAEUIF010000993.1 GCA_016795185.1 Planctomycetia bacterium
GGTCAAGCCTGACGGAACCATCTCCCTGATGCAGTCGAGCGCTGTATTGCTCAACGACGTGGGAACGGCACGCGAACTACGTGCGCGACTCCTCAGCGAGTTCGTCGTTGAGGAAGTAATCAATCTCGCACCGCTCAGGTATGTGCTATTCAGCAGTGCCAGCAAGGCAACCGCGCCGCCGGCCATCGTCACGATGAGGTTGTCTCGAAACAACGAGGCAACCGACGATTTCATCTACATGTGCCCCAAACCGGCTCGGACTGTAGAGGACGGATACCGGCTGATCATCAGCCCCTACGATGTCCATACGGTGCGAGCAAAGGAGGTGCTGTTCGGTCGCAATGCCCTCACAACACTGCTTTGGGGAAGTCGCCGTGACGTGACACTTCTGGGCAAGTTGTCCTTCTTGCCGACGCTGCAAGGCATGAAAAAGACGGGTGAGGTGATTACACGAGAAGGCGTAATTCGGGGCAATCATCAGAAAGAGCAACCCACAATCGTCGGCCGGAAAATGCTCGAGTCCCCGAATTTTCCCGATTCGGCCTTTCTCACGCTGAATCCGGCGACGCTGCCGACCAACACTAACCCCAAGACGGACAGCAGGGCCTCCACCAATTTCGCCGCATTCGCCGCACCACAGCTGCTCATCAAGCAGAGTTGGATGCGGATCAACCGTCGCTTTCGCGCGGCGCGCATCGTTCCACCAGGGCAATTGGGGGTACTTTGCTCTCAGTCTTACGTTTCGGTAAGTTCAAGAGCGGAGAATGAAAAATTTCTGGACGCAGCCTGCCTCGTATACAATAGCTCATTTGCACTCTACTGGCTCTACCTGACGAACCACCGTCTCGCCTCGTTCATCGCCGAGGCGACTGTTACGGACTTACTCCAGGTACCCTTGCCTACACTCAAGGACAAGGACCTGCTCGCAGTCGGCGGATTTGCGGAGGTTGATGAGCACGTTCGCGCGGCGCTCGGCTTACAGGAGGCCGATTGGTCGCTGGTGAGCGACTTCTTCAACTATACCCTTCCGGATTTCAAGCAACTGCCGAATGCTCCCGGCGAGCGGCCAACGGACCAAAAGGACAGTGACGAACTTCTGAGATACTGCAATTACCTCCTTCCGGTACTGGAAGCAGCTTTCGACGACACGGAGCGTTTCGCGGCAACCATCTTCAGGGAGGACGGCCCGGAATTCCTTGCTGTTCGCTTGGTTGCCATCCACCTCGATCGGTTCGACAATCAGCGGATTCGCTTCGAGAAGATTGCTTCGCCGCTACTGTTCCAGAAACTTCAGGAACTAGAGGGTACGATCCGAGTGAAGCCGCCGGAGTCGGGCGGCATCACGTTTCAGCGCGTCGTGCGTGTGTATAGTCACTACGACACAGGCCGGCGGCGCGTGCCCACTCTGTTCATTATCAAACCCGACCAGGCCAAGTATTGGACTGCTTCCGCGGGGATGCGGGACGCGGACGAGGCTTTCAGTGAAATCATCCTCTGGGAGGATTCCAAGGAAGAAACCGCTGCTGCGCGGGAGGATGTATGAGCCGACGGCAGAGCTTTTCCCAACAGATTTTCCCCACGACGGCAGAGTTCACGGGTTGCCTGAAAAAACTGCGCGGTGACGGCATGAAGGTCATGCTCGGCTACGTTTGGGCCGGCTTTGACAGCTTCAAGAAGGAGATTCTTGATAAAAACCCACCACCAACCCGCACCAACACAGACCTAGAACGCGACCTGACGGAGATGCTTTATCCGTACATTCTCCGAACCCTGCCTGCCGCGCTTCCTTACTACTTGCTGCACGAACGGAAGGAGCGGGAAAAGGCCATTCTCGGCCGTCAGCCACCGGAACCTGACCTGTCATTCGTGCTGCGCGCCAATATCCGTGTCACTTTCCCGATGGACGCCAAGGTCTTGGAGCGGGACGCAGTCGCAACCCTGACGGATTACGCTGATACGGTCCGGAACCGATTCCTTACAGGTGGCTATGCCCCTTTTTCCAAGGAGGGTGCCATGATCGCCTTTCTGCTCGCTGGGAGCGTAAGAACGGTGTTCCAGAACCTTGCCGTAGCAATTGGTTGCACCATTTCGCAAAGAGCGTACATCGCGGGCCGCCAACACAGGACATCCTCGCACGTGCGTTCCGCTGCGGCGTGCCAATACACGCGATTTCGTTGTCACCACATGATTCTGCCAATGAGCCCCAGTGTCACCACATAAGCGTTCCCATCGCAGCACCTTGGATGGCGTGTTTCAATCCGGTCAGCAGGCTCCGGGATGCCAAAGTGCGCCTGTGCTCAGAACGGGAACATCTGAACGGCAGGATCTCCGCACGTCACTCCGCCGCCGCCCGCACGTCGAAGCAGAACAGTAGGTCCTCGTCGCGCAGGTAGAGGCGGCCGTTCGACACGACCGGGTGCGTCCAGATTTTGCCCTGCTTGCGCGGCACCTTGGTTTCCTGCGGAATCTTGAAGCGGCCGGCTTCCTTCCAGCCCTGCGGGTTCGGGTCGAGCAGCACGCAGGTGCCGTTGTCCTGGCTGTAGAGGTAGAGCTGGCCGCCCGCCGCCGTCAGTGAGCCGGCCTTCAGCTTCGCGCCTTCCTCCCAGAGCACCTTGCCGGTCTTCCAGTCCAGGCAGCGCCAGAAGGTGCGGCCATTGCTGTTGCCCGAGCAGCCGTAAAGATGGCCGTCGAGCAGCACCACGCCGCCGTGGTGGTTTTCCATGTTCTTGTTGGTGTAGACCGCTTCGGCCTTGAACTTGCCCCCGGCGGGCGTCAGCTTGAGCAGGTCGCAGCCCGCGCCGTAGTCGGCGGTGATGAAGACGTGGTTGTCGTGGTAGATCGGCGTCGGCACCACGGCGGTGCGGAACTCGTTCTTGGCGTGTTGCCAGAGCAGCTTGCCGTCCTTGGCCGCCACGCCCGCCGCGCTCTTGCCCGTCAGCAGCAGGTACTGGCGGACGCCGGCCACGTCGGCGGCGATGAGCGACGAGTAGGCCGCATCGTCCTTCAGCTCGGACGATTGCCAGAGGGTCTTGCCGGTCTTCTTGTCGAGGGCGACGACGGTGCCCTTGCCGCCGCCGGGCGTGCAGACCAGTTTGTCGCCATCCACCAGCGGCGATTCGGAGTAGCCCCAGCCGGACATCATCTTGCCGCCAAAGTCCTTCTGCATGCTCTTCTTCCAGACCGGCTTGCCGCTGCCCTTCTCGACGCAGACCAGGTCGCCCTGGCCGCCCAGGCCGAAGACGAAGTTGCCATCCACGGTGGGTGTGCCGCGCGGGCCGTCGCCGTAGCCGTTGTTGAACTGCGTGCCGATGTTGGCCGCCCAGACCTGCTTGCCGGTCTTCACGTCCAGGCAAATGATCTGCTCGGTGTTGTTGCGGGCGCCCATGATGAAGAGCTGATCGCCGACGACCGCCGGCGCGGAATAACCGACGCCCGTCTCGGCAAAGGTCCAGAGCAACTTGGGTCCGCTCGCCGTCCAGCTCTTGAGCAGGCCGGTTTCGTCGGAGACATTGGTGCGGTTTGGCCCCTGCCATTGCGGCCAGTCGGCCGCTTCGGAGTTCAGGGCCAGGGTCAGCAGACCGAGCAGCAGGAGCGGCAAGCGCGCGTTCATGTCAGTTCTCGCCATAGAATTCAGGCCCGAATAGCAATGCTGGGCTTCAGTTTACCGGACGGCCCTGGCATGCGGCGTGAAAAATGATCTGGAGAGCCGCCGCGAGGGTGCGACCGAGAAACGATGAAACGTGAAGTCGCACAAGCAGATGCGGAGTGCGTGGTCACCGTTGCCACCGTCCCCGCCACCGTCCAGCGGCATCCAGCACCGCGCAGTCCTCGGGAGCGACTAACGAATGGGCCGCAAGCTCGTTGTATTACTGACGCTGCCGACACCGGAATTTATGCGCCTAAAACTGCATGCGGTTTGCCTTTCCTTGTGAAAGAAAAATCGCACTCCAGCCTGGCACCCCCGGCGTTCGCGCTTTCTTGCCGTCGCTTTGCATCTAACCGACGGAGGCTTCCATGCCGCCTCTCCCCTGGTTGAAGAAACTTCCCGCCGTCTGCGCCCTCGCCGTTGGTCTGGCCGTAGCCTACCAGGACCGCGACGGCGTCGCGGCGGCCGAACCCGACGCGAAGGGCATCGAGTTCTTCGAGAACAAGATTCGGCCCGTGCTGGTGAACAGCTGCTACGAATGCCATTCGGCGAAGTCGTCGAAGGTGAAGGGCGGCCTGCTGCTCGATACGCGCGACGGTGTGCGCAACGGCGGCGATACAGGGCCTGCCATCATCCCTGGCGATCCGGACAAGAGTCTGCTGATTCAATCGCTGCGGCACGATAAGTTGCAGATGCCGCCCAAGAACAAGCTGCCGGAGAATGTCATCGCCGACTTCGTCCAGTGGGTGAAGCTCGGCGCGCCCGACCCGCGCGACGCGGCGGGCAACGCAGCCTACAAGCGGCTGAGCCTGGAGGAAGCGCGCTCGTTCTGGTCGTTCGTACCCGCGAAGAAGCCGGAAGCGCCGAAGGTCCAAAATGCCAGCTGGCCGCGCGGCGATATCGACCGCTTCGTGCTGGCGCGGCTGGAAGCGAAGGGCTTGCGGCCCGTGGCCGATGCCGAGCGCGCTACCCTGCTGCGGCGCGTTCACTTCGACCTGCTCGGCTTGCCGCCCACGCCTGAAGACGTCGAGGCGTTCCTGAAGGACGCTTCGCCGACGGCCTTCGAGAAGGTGGTCGATCGCCTGCTGCAATCGCCGCAGTTCGGCGAGCGCTGGGGCCGCCACTGGCTCGACGTCGCCCGCTACGCCGAGTCCAACGGCAACGCGGACAACACACCGTTCCCGCACGCCTGGCGGTATCGCGACTACGTCATTGCCTCCCTCAACCGGGACAAGCCGTATGACCGCTTCGTCACCGAGCAGATCGCCGGCGACCTGCTGCCCACGGACAACCCGACGCAGCGCGACGAATTGCTGATCGCCACAGGGTTCCTGGCGCTGACCTCGAAGCCGCGTGCCCAGAACAACCCCGACTACAAGATGGACCTGATCGCCGACCAGATCGACGTGACCAGCCGGGCCGTCCTGGGGCTGTCGGTGATGTGTGCCCGCTGCCACGACCACAAGTTCGACCCGATCTCGACCAAGGAATACTACAGCCTGGCGGGCATCTTCGACAGCACGACCATGCTGGCGGGTGGCGGCGGTAAGGGCGGCGGCAACAAGGGCGGTGACGGCGGCGGCCTGCATGCCCTGAGCGACGGCGGCAGTGCGATGGGCGTGCGCGACGGCAAGGCCGTCGATAGCGCCGTCTGTATTCGGGGCGAATCGACCAAGCGCGGCGAGACCGTGCCGCGCGGCTTCCTGGCGGTGGCGACCGTCGGCGAAGCACCCGCCATCAACCGCGCCCAGAGCGGCCGACTCGAATTGGCCCGCTGGCTGACCAGCCCGCAGAATCCGCTGACCGCCCGCGTGGCCGTCAACCGCGCCTGGCTGCACCTGTTTGGCCAGGGCCTGGTCCGCTCCGTGGACAACTTCGGTTCGCTTGGCGAGAAGCCCAGCCATCCGGAATTGCTCGATTTCCTGGCGCTGCGCTTCGTCGAAGAAGGTTGGTCGGTCAAGAAGCTGATTCGCGGCATCGTGCTGAGCCGCACCTATCAACTGAGCAGCAGCCACGACGCCGCCAACCTGAAAGCCGATCCGGATAACCTGCTGCTCTGGCGGATGCAGCCGCGACGGCTCGACGCCGAGTCGATCCGCGACGCCATCCTCAGCGTCAGCGGCCGGCTGGACCTGAAGCCGCCGCAGGGCAGCAGCGCCGCGACCGTGCCGGCCAAGGGCGCGAAGGGCGGCAACGCGCCACCGAAGGACTCCGGGCAGCACCGCAGCGTTTATCTGGGCGTGCCGCGCGGCGCGCCGCTGCCCGAGTCGCTGGCGGTCTTCGACGTGGCCAATCCGAATCTGTCCGTCAGTCAGCGCGAGGTCACGACGGTGCCCGCGCAGGCCCTGTTCCTGCTCAACAGTCCGTTCGTGATGGAACAGGCGAAACTGACCGCGCAACGCCTGCTGGCCGCGCCGAATCTCGACGACGCCGGTCGCGTGGCGCTCGCCTATCGCCTCGCCTTCGCCCGCACCGCGACCGATGCCGAGCGCACCCGCGCCCTGAATTACATCGCGCAAATGACCCAAGCCGGCCGCGACAAGAATGGTGCACAGAACGCCTGGGCCAGCTTCTGCCAGGCGCTGTTCGCTTCCGCCGAGTTTCGTTACCTGGAATAAATCGTAGGTCAGGCTTTCCAGCCTGACACTCCGCAGCTCGTCAGGCTGGAAAGCCTGACCTACTTGCTCGTCAGGCTGGAAAGCCTGACCTACCAGAACACCCCACCCCTGCCGAGGAGTTTTGCCATGTTGCTGCCCAACGCCTGCCTGACGCGCCGCGAAGTTCTCAAGACTGCTTCCTGCGGCTTCGGCTACCTGGCCCTCGCCAGCCTCTGCACTGAACGGGCGGCGGCGGAATACCAGAATCCGCTGGCCCCGAAGACACCGCACTTCAAGGCGCGAGCCAAGCGCATCATCTTCCTGAGCATGCGCGGTGGGCCGTCGCATGTCGATACCTTCGACTACAAGCCGAAGCTGGCCGAGGACGCCGGCAAGGCGGTGACCGCGCTGAGCGGCCAGGTGCAGGACCGCAACCGCGGCCGGTCGCTGTTGCCGTCGCCCTTCGAGTTCAAGCGCAGCGGTCAGAGCGGCTTGCCGATTTCCGAGCTATTCCCGCACGTCGGGCAGCATGCCGACGACCTGTGCCTGCTCAACAGCATGTACACGGATGTGCCCAACCACCCGCAGTCGTGGTTGATGCTGCACACGGGCGAGTTCCGCTTCACCCGGCCGTCGATGGGCGCCTGGCTGCTCTACGGCCTGGGCACCGAGAACCAGGACTTGCCCGGGTACATCACCATCAGTCCACCGGCCGACCTCGGCGGAGCGCAGAACTACGGCAACGGCTTTTTGCCCGCCTCGTTCCAGGGCACGCGCATCGGCCAGCAGGGCACGGCGGTCGCCGGCGCTAGCATCGGCAACATCACCAACGCCGACCGCAGCGGCGAGGCCCAGCGGCGGCAGATCGACTTCATCCAGGCCATGAACCAGGACTTGCTCCAGCGTAAACAGGTCAATCCGGAGCTGGAAGGCGTCATCAACTCGATGGAACTGGGCTTCCGGATGCAGCACTCGTTGCCGCAGTTGCTCGACATCTCCAAGGAATCGCAGGCGACGCTGGACCTCTACGGCATCGCGAAGGGCCGCGGCGCGGGGGCGGGCAACGGCAAGAACGCGAACGGCGGCAACGCCTCCACGGACGACTTCGGCCGGCAGTGCCTGCTGGCGCGGCGCTTCTGCGAGGCGGGCGTGCGCTTCGTCGAGGTCAGCCTGGGCAACTGGGACACGCACGGCGGCTTGAAGAGCCGGCTGACCAGCCTGTGCGGCCAAATCGACAAGCCGATCGGCGGCCTGCTGACCGACCTGAAACAACGCGGCCTGCTGCAAGACACGCTCGTGCTCTGGGGCGGCGAGTTCGGGCGCACGCCGACTGGCCAGGGCACGGACGGCCGCGACCACAACTCGGCGGGCTTCTCGATGTGGCTGGCGGGCGGCGGCGTCAAGGGCGGCATGCGCTACGGCGCGACCGACGAGCACGGCAGCCGCGCCGTGGAGAACAAGCTGCACCACCACGACCTGCACGCCACGCTGCTGCACCTGATGGGCCTGGACCATCAGAAGCTCAGCTACCGCTACGGCGGCCGGGACTACACCCTGACCGACATCCACGGCCGGGTGGCGAAGGAAATCATGGCGTGACGCCCAAACCGTTTCCGGTTTAGCAGAACAGCAACGGCCGCCCCGCGCGAACTTCGCGCGGGGCGGCCGTGTCAGTTAAGCGCCTGAATCCAGCGCCCGCTGCTTTGCCCGCCGCCCACGAAGTATGGTAGGATAGGCCAGATTGATGACTCTCGGAACCAGGCCGTGTCCGCATGAACGACGATCCGCTCGATTCCCTGCTGACCCAGCTTTGCCAGGGCGACGATGCCGCGGCCGAACGGGTCTTCGTCGCCTACGAGCCCTATCTGCGCAAGGTCGTTCGCCGGCAACTGCCCGCCAAGCTGCGCAGCAAGTTCGACTCCGTGGACGTGGTGCAATCGGTCTGGGCGGACTTGCTGGGCGGCTTTCGCACTTCCGGCTGGCGCTTCTCCGACAAGGAGCACCTGCTGGCGTTCCTGGTCAAGATCACGCGCAACCGCTTCATTGACCACATCCGCCATCACCGGCGCGCGCTGGAACTGGAACAGGGACTGCCGGCCGACGAATCGACGGGCCAGCTGACCTCCGCCGAGCCGCGCCCCAGCCAGCTGGTGCAGGCCGACGAACTTTGGCAGAAGATGCTCGCCCTGTGCCCGCCGACGCACCGCGACGTGCTGCAATTCAAACGTGAAGGGCTGTCGCTGGCGGAGATCGCCGAGCGCACCGGGCTGCACATGGACAGCATCCGCCGCATCGTGCGCCGCGTGGCGCTGCGGCTGTCGTTCGATCCGGAATTACAGAACCGGCTCGGTTGCATTGAGGAATAGTCGCCGGATCTCCAGCCGCTCGCGGCTTTGCACGAACCCGGCTGAGGCGGTCGCATGGCCAGTTCCCAGACCAAACCGACGGAGCCGCTGTTCGACGCGGAACGCGACGAATTGGTTGGCCGGCTGGCCGAGGACATGGCCCGGCGCTGGCAAGCCGGTGAACGGCCGCTCGCCGAGCAATTCTTTGAAACTCACCCCGAACTCTGGCAGCATCCCGAAGCCGCCGCCGAGTTGATCTACGAAGAGTTCTGCTTACGGCAGCAGCACGGCGTTGCGGCTTCGGCCGCCGACCTGTATCGGCGGTTTCCGCAATGGCGGATGCAGCTGGAAGTGTTGCTGCATTGCCATCGCCTGCTGGAGCCGGCGGCGGCGAGTCTGCCCGAAGTCGGCGAGTCGCTGGGCGATTTCCACCTGCTGGCCGAGCTGGGCCGCGGCGGACAGGGCCGGGTCTTCCTGGCGACGCAGCGCTCGCTAGCCGACCGGCCGGTGGTGCTGAAATGCACGGCGCTCGAAGGCGAGGAGCACCTGTCGCTGGCGCGTTTGCAGCACACGCACATCGTCCCCCTGTACACGGTGCAGCACGATCCCGAACGGCAGTTGCGCACGCTGGTCATGCCGTTCTTCGGCGGCGCGACGCTGGCGGACCTGCTGACGGCGTTGCAAGGGCTGCCCGTCGCTGACCGCAGCGGGCGCGATCTGCTCCAGGCCCTGGATCTAGCCCAGGCCGAACGGCCCGTGACGCTCACCATCCAGGGGCCGGCCCGGCGGCTGCTGGCCGAAAGCAGCTACGTTCATGCAATTTGCTGGATCGGGGCCTGCGTGGCGGAGGCGCTGCAATACGCCCACGCCCGGCAATTGGTCCATCTCGACGTGAAGCCGTCCAACGTGCTGCTCGCCGCCGACGGCCAGCCGATGTTGCTCGACTTCCACCTGGCGCGCGAACCGATCTATCCCGGCGGTGCGTCGCCGCGCTGGCTCGGCGGCACCACCGGCTGGATGTCGCCGGAACAGGAAGCGGCGCTGGCGGCGCTGGGCCAGGACCGGCCGGTGCCACAGGCCGTGGACGTGCGCTCCGACGTCTATTCCCTGGGCCTGGTGCTCTACGCGGCGCTCGGCGGCACGGTGCCGTTGCCGACGAGCGCACCGACGCCGCTGCACGATTGCAACCCGAAGGTCACGCCGGGACTGTCGGACCTGGTCGCCCGCTGCCTGGCGCGTGCGCCGCGCGACCGCTATCCGAATGCCGGCGCGGTGCTCGCGGACCTCCGGCATCACCTGGCGCATCAGCCGCTGGAAGGTGTGCCCAATCGCAGCTGGAAGGAGCGCTGGAGGAAATGGCGGCGGCGGCAGCCGCGCGGCCGGCCCCTGGTGCTGCTGGCCCTGGTGCTGGCGGCGCTGGTCGGCGGTACAGCGCTCCTGGGTTACACCCTGGTTCGCCACCAGCTCGACGCGGCACGGAGCGCCCTGGCCGAAGGCCGCGCGGCGCTGTATCGCCGCGAGTTCACCGAAGCCGTCACCCGGTTGCAGCGCGGCTTGCTGACCGCCCGTAACCTGCCCGGCGGCCAGTCGGTCGTGCAGGAACTGGAGCGCGAACTGGAACGCGCCGAGCAAGGCGCGCTGCGGCAAGACCTGCACACGCAGGCCGAACGGCTGCGTCTGCTGTCTGCGCTCGCAGCGCCTACCGCCGCGCAGCGGGAGACGGCGGCGGCCTTCTTCGCCCAGCACTGGTCCCGACGCGCGGACCTGCGACCCTCACTGAACAGCGAGAACGACGGCGAACGGCTGCGTACCGATCTCCTGGACCTCGCGCTGCTGGCGAGCGACCTGCAAGTGCGCTTCACGCAGGAAGCAGACCAGCCAGCGGCCCGGCGACAGGCGCTGCGCGTCCTGGATGAAGCGGAGGCGCTGCTGGGTTCGCAGCCGGTGATCGACCACGAGCGCCAGCGACACGCCACGGCACTGGGCGATACCCGCCTCGCCGACCTGGCGGCGGCGCGACTGGCGCAGGGCGTGCCGCATACCGCGCAGGAGCACTTCGCGCTGGGCCGCGCCATGCTCCAGGCCGGCGAGTTGAAGCCGGCGGCCCTGCATCTGGAACACGCGCTACAACTCCGTCCGCAAGGCGCCTGGCCAAACTTCTATCGCGGGTTGTGCGCCTGGCAATCCCGGCAGTATCAGGACGCGGTCAGCGCCTTCACCGCCTGCGTGGCGCAAGCGCCGGAATCGGCGTTGTTCCGCTATTATCGGGCGCTGGCGCAGCAGGCGCTGGGCCGCCCCGACCGGGCCTTGCGCGACCTCGACGCCGCCCTGCGCCTCGACCCCGATCTGGCCATCGCCGCCTTGCAGCGCGGCATTCTGCATCTCGAAGGCAAGCGCTACGCGCAGGCGACGAGCGACTTGCAACGCGCCCTGGCCCTGGGCGCGGACCCGGCAGCTGGGCACTATCGGCTGGCCCAGGTCCAGCTGGCCCAGAACGAGCGCGACGCTGCCCGCTTCAGCCTGCAACAGGCCCTGCAATTTCAGCCGCAACACGCCGAAGCTCGCAAGCTCCTGGACCAGTTGCAGCGCGAACCGTGAAAAACTTGTAGGGTCCGCTGTGCGGACCATTGAACCTCGATGGTGTAAAGGTTCAATGGTCCGCACAGCGG
>JAEUIF010000994.1 GCA_016795185.1 Planctomycetia bacterium
CACCGCCGCCGCTGGCCGCCCGCCACCTCGCCATCGTCCACGCGGCGATGTTCGATGCCGTCAATTCGATTCACCGGACCCATCAGCCCTATTACGTCAAACTCGAAGCGCGCGCGGATGCCTTGCCGGATGTGGCCATCGCCGTCGCAGCGCATCGCAGCTTGTATTCGCTCTATCCGAATCAGGTCGAGCGACTCGACGCCGCTCTCGACCGTTCGCTGCGTCCGGTGCCCGATGGTCCGGCTAAACAGGAGAGCTTCCGCCTGGGGCGCTACGTCGCCGAGCAAGTGCTGGCCTGGCGGGAACGGGATGGAGCGGCACAACGCATCACCTACACGCCGCGCCAGGGCATTGGCGCCTGGCAGCCGACGCCGCCGGCTTTCCGCACCGCCCTCGCGCCGCACTGGCCGTCGGTGACGTGCTTCTGCATGAAGAGCGGTTCGCAGTTCCGGCCCGCCGCGCCGCCAGCCGTCGGCAGCGCCGCCTACTGGGCCGACTTCCGCGAAGTTCGCGATTTGGGTGGAGTGCGGAGCCAGTTCCGCACGCCGGAACAGACCGAGATCGCGAAGTTCTGGGCCGACGACGCCGGCACCGCCACGCCGCCGGGACACTGGAACCAGATTGCCCAGGCCGTGGCCCGCGAACGCGGTTTGACCACGCCGGAGAACGCCCGGCTCTTCGCGCTGCTCAACCTCGCCCTGGCCGACGCCGGCATCGTCTCCTGGGACTGCAAATATCACTTTCACTACTGGCGGCCGATTCAGGGCATTCGCCTCGCCGACCCGTGGGCCGACGCCGACCGGCGCGGCGATCCGAACTGGACGCCGTTGCTGAACACCCCACCTTTTCCGTCGTACACTTCGGGACACAGTACCTTCAGCAGTGCGGCGGCAGCCGTGCTGGCGGACTTTTTCGGCACCGACCAGGTGCGGTTTACATCGGCTTCCGACGGACTGCCCGGCACTTCGCGGTCGTTCAACAGCTTCTCGGCGGCGGCGCGGGAAGCGGGCCGCAGCCGCATCTACGGCGGCATCCATTGGGAATTCGACAACACCGCCGGACTGGCGACCGGCCAGGCGCTCGGCGAGTACGTCAGTCGCAACTACCTGCGGTCGCGCTTCACGCCGGCGGTGCGCGAGGAGCGCGAACCGGGGCCAGGTCGGTGATTCACTTAGCGCTGCGCGTTGGGTGCGCAACGCGCGGCGACTGCACGACTCACTCATCGTGCTTCAGCAGGAAGCGCGGGTTGATGACCTTGAAGCTCAGCCGGCCGCCGAGGTCCTTGTCATATTCCTCCACCAATTCGCAGTAGACGACGCGGTCGCCAGGCCGAAACTCGCCCTTCTTGACGACGACCCACCAACCGAGCACGCGGATGCGCTCGATGGCGTCGGCGGTCGGGATCGCCTCGGCGGCGTTGACGGTCTGGATGCTGGCGAGCTGGCGCACGGTGGGGCTCCATTCTGAAAACGTCCGAGCGAATGACACGGCGGGCCGGCAGGCGGTTCGCGGAAGGAAAGCGAAGTCGCCAATGGCTTCCAGCCGGCCGGCCGGAAGCCGCCATTTGGGCTTGACACCGCAGTTTGACCGTCTTAAACTCCCCATCAGGAAGCGACAATGCTTCCTCCGGTTCGCGTCATATCCTGTTCCTCTGCTCCAGATCCCCTGACTCGGCATGGCATCAGAGGTGCAGGTCAGCCACGGTTCGACCGTTTTGGACTGCGTGACCGAACTGCCTGAAGACCTACCGGCGCTGGCGAACGTCGCGCTGGAATGTCCCCCGTCGGCTCCCTTGCGTTTTCCCCGCTCATTGTTGAACGGCCCCGGATGACGGCAGCCAAGGCGTCCGAGACAGCCTCTGCGTCCATTTACCTGATCGACGCGCATTCGCTGATCTTCCAGGTGTTTCACGCCATCTCGGAGATGAGCAGTCCGACCGGGATGCCCACGAACGCGCTGTTTGGCTTTGCCCGCGACGTGCTGTTCCTCAAGGAAGAAAAACGGCCCGAATACCTGCTGTGTGCCTTCGATGCTCCCGGAGATACCTTTCGCCACGAGTTTTATCCGGAGTACAAGGCCAACCGCGGCCCCATGCCGGACGATCTGGTGGCGCAGATTCCGGAGATGCACCGCTTGCTGGCGGCCTTGCGGGTGCCAGTGGTCAGCCAGGTGGGGATGGAAGCGGACGACCTGATCGCCACCGTGGCTCGCGCCGGCAGCGCTCGGGGCCTGAAGGTCTTCATCTGCACGAGCGACAAGGACTGTCGGCAGTTGCTCGATGAGCGGACGCGGCTGTACAGCCTGCGGAAGCATCAGGCGTTCGGTCCGGATGAACTGCTGGCCGACTGGGGGGTGACGCCGGAACAGGTCATCGATTTTCAGACGTTGGTCGGCGATTCGGTGGACAACGTGCCGGGGGTGCCCGGCATCGGCGAAAAGACCGCCGCGAAGCTGTTGCAGGAGTTCGGTACGGTGGAAAACATCCTGGCGAACGTGGACCGGATTTCCGGCAAGAAGCGCCAGGAGAACCTGCGGGCATTCGCGCCCCTGGTCGAACGGACGCGCAACCTCGTCCGCCTGAAGACCGACGTGCCGATCCCGCTCGACTGGGAGGCCTGGAAACTCCAGT
>JAEUIF010001047.1 GCA_016795185.1 Planctomycetia bacterium
AGAGCGCCGGCAAGGAAATCGCGCCGGTGGCCAAGCAGCTAGAGAAGATTCAGCCGGTGTTGCAAAAGCTTTCCGAGCAACCGACGGGCGCGCCGCCGGCACCACTGCCCAAGGAGCAGAAAACGGACATTGGCATTGAACCGAAGGGCAAACCGCCGCTGCCGCCGGGCCTGCCGCCGAAGGATTGATATGTGCCGATTCAATTCGGCAGGCCCAGCGCATTGCGCTTCTCGTCAATGAACGGGACATGGTGGGTGATGTGTCCGATGGCGGTGGTCAGCAGCTGTTCCAGCGTGCGCGGGCCGCGTTCGTTGTGGACGCCGGTGCGCTGCAAGGCGCTTTCGGGCAGCGTGCGCAGGATGCGCGCGAACTGCCGGCGCGTCGCCTCGACGATGGTCAACTCTTCCTGCAAGTCACGTTCGTGGTAGGCCAACTTCGCCGCGAAGAGGTTCTCATCCGCGCCGAAAAAGGTGGGGTTCTCCAGCGCGATGATCCGCTTCATGCGGTCCACGAACACCGGCTCGAAATCGGCCAGGTGCGCGACGACTTCGAGCGTGCTCCACTTGCCGGCGACTGGCCGGGCCAACTGCTGCGCGCGGGTCAAACCGTCCGTCGCGCGCCGTAACAGGTCGCTGCCGGCCAGGTAGCTGTCGGTGAGTTGTGCCAGTGAGGGCATCGTCGGCCTCCGCGTAAGAGTGAGCTTACGCCAGTGTAGGAGACCGACGCGCGGACTGCCACGATCATTTCGTCAGCACGACGATGCCGCTCATGTGCTTGTAGGCTGTGGTCAGAAACATCAACGGCAGCACGCGCAGGAAGCTCGGCAGCCAGCGCAGCTTGTGGAAGAAGCTGCGCTCGGAGACGCCGAACAGGCAAGCGCTGATCGGCTTCATGTGCGGATAAACCTGCCAGTGGCGAAAGCCCGCTTTCCGCGCTGCACGGATGATGCGCCCGGGCGGCATGTCGCGCTCGGTGACGTTGTATTCCTGCATCGCATGGATGGATGCCGGCCGGTGCGCGTGCCCTCGACCCGGCTCGGACGTGACGCAGATGCCTCCCGGCTTCAGCGCCCGATACACGCAGCGCAGGGCATCTTCCTCCGACACCGAATGGTGCAGCGAATCGTAGAAGACGGCGCAGTCGAACTCTTCCTCGAAGCCCATGCCCTCATAATCGCAGCAAACGAAGTCGGCGTTTTCGACCTGATAGCGGGCCTTGTTGCGCCGGGCGTACTCGATCATGTCGTCGCAGATGTCCTGGCCAACCACGTCGTAACCGCGCCGCGCGAAGAAGCAACTCGTCCAGCCAGTGCCGCAGCCGAGGTCCAGCAAGCGCGCCGACGGGGGCGGCAGCAGGTACATCATGGCACCGATTTCCATCAGCGCCGCGCCGCATTCATCCTCGGAGAACGGCTTCTCGTAAGCGCCGTGCATGGCCGCCGCGCCGATGTGCCGGGCATAGTCGATCTCGCCTTGCTTGGGCATCACGTCACTCCTCGTTAGCCGGCTTTCCGTTCGCAGCGTTCACGCAGGTCGGCGATCTGCTGTCGGCGCTGAGCTTCCGGGGCATACGGATCAAAACTTGCACCGTGGACGATGCTTTGCAACACGGCGAAGGCCAGGCGGCGCATCTCCACATCACGGCGCGTCAGGGCGTCGAGCAGCGCCGGCACTGCCTCGCCGCCAAAGGCAATGAGTTCTGCCGCCGCCTCGTTGGCTTCCGGCGATTTGAGCTTTTCGATCAGCCGGTGGATTTTTTCCTGTTCCAGCACGAGGTGGACCACTTCCTCGGCAGGCTTCTCCTTGGGCGGGGCTACGGGCGGCGGCCCCAGCCCGCCGCCGTCGGAGAAGCTGGCGCCCAGGTATTCGGCGATGGCCACCGAATCGTGGACGATCTCGTTCGGAGTCCCGTGCGTCGTTACCTTGCCGTCCTTGATGATGTAGCTGCGGTCGGTGATCTTGAGCGCTTCGCGAACGTTGTGGTCGGTGAGCAAGATGCCGATGTTCTGCCGGCGCAGATCGAGGACGATCTGCTGGATGTCGGCGATGGTCTTGGGATCGATGCCGGTGAACGGTTCGTCGAGCATGATGAGCAGCGGTTCGCA
>JAEUIF010001060.1 GCA_016795185.1 Planctomycetia bacterium
GGGGCATCGGGGTGCCCGGTTGCGGCTTGGTTTCGTCGTTCCGCCTTCCGGCGGTTTCCGCGAGCCCCGCCTGACGGCGTAACGACGAACAAGGCCGCCTGCGGCTTCGCCGAAGTCAGCCCGTCGGGCCGGTGTTGCCCATCAAATAGGCGCGCAGGTCACAGTAGACCTGATCGCAGCGGGCATGCCAGAGCGGATCGTCGTTGACGTTCTTACCCTCGACGCGCATGACCACGGTAATGGAAAGTTGATTGGCCTTGGCGGCATCGCGCTGTTCCAGGCTCAGTTCCATTTCGATTTCCGGCACCTTGCCGATGCCCAGCCAGGAAAACGCGCCCTTGCGCCGCGTGCCCATGCTGCTCAGCGTCACCTTGACACGGCCGGGCACGCTCTCGACCACTTCGCCGCCCACGTCTTGCACAAAGCCGCGCAGCTTGTAGAGCGCGATCTTCTCCGGCATCCACGCATCGAGGTGGCGGACAATGGCCTTCGGGTCCGGGCGCGGCGGGGCCAGCGAAGGACGCGGCAGCGCGCCGCCAGGCTGCGCCGGCGACACGGGCGGCTGCCCGGCGGTCATGCGGGCGCGCGGATGCTCGGGCGGCAGCGCTTCCTCGATGATCTTTTCTTGATGTGCCAGGGCGGTTTCGTAGCGCTCGGCCAGGTCGCGCGCCGTCTGCGGCCGTTCCCTGGGGTCCTTGGCCAGGCACGCCTGCACCAACCGCTCGATGGCCGGCGGCACCCAGTCGCAGCCGCTGATGGTCGAGAACGGCGGCGGCGGTTCGGTGGCGTGGGCCAGCAGCACGTCCATGGTCGAGCCGCCCGCGAAGGGCAGCCGCCCCGACAGCATCTCGTAGAGGATGACGCCGACCGAATACAGGTCGCCGCGATGGTCGGCCTTCTCGCCGCGCACCAGCTCCGGACAGATGTAGCCGGGCGTGCCGACGGCGAAATCGAGATGGCTTTCGGTGATCTTCTTGTGGTTGGGGTCGCCGGCCACCATCTTGGCCAGACCGAAGTCCATGACCTTGATTTTCTCGTACGGCGTCTCCGGATCGACCACCATCAAGTTGGACGGCTTCAGGTCGCGGTGGACGATGCCATCGCCGTGCGCCGCCTGGAGCACCTCGCACAGCTGGCCGAGCAGCCGGCCGACGCGCACCGGGCTCAGGCGGGCATTGCGCACCAGCAGGTCGTCGAGCGTGACGCCCCGGATGTACTCCATGATGATGCACGGGCCTTGTGGATCGTTCAACGAGGCGTCGTGCAGCATGACGGCGTACGGGTGCTGGAAGCGCGCCGTCATGTCGGTCTCGCGCTTGAAGCGCTCGCAAAACTTGGGATCGGCGGCGACGTGCGCGTGCATCACCTTGACGACCACCTGCCGCGGGAGCTGCATGTCGCGGGCGAGGTACACGCGCCCCATGCCGCCTTCGCCGAGCAGTCGCACGGTTTCGTAGCGACCCAGGAAGACGCGGCCGAGCATGCCCTTCTCGTCACCGGGAATTTGGGGGTAATGCTGCACGCGAGGTCTCGAATTCAGGGCGATCCGCGACGCTGGCCCGCAGGTCGGCGCGTGGTGGTCGTCGGCGTTGAGAGCGGCGTTTGGTACAAGACCATTATAGCATACAACCGGCCTGGCGCAGTGCCGGCGAATGGCAACGATTTTTCCACCCAGTGCTACCAGGACACGACATGAAAAGACGCGGCAGCGCTGACGCACCTCATCCCGACTCGTGCAGCTTATCCGCCCGACAGCGGCCTGTCCAGCGGCTACTGGCAAACCCGCGTTGCGCCGTGGCGGCCGGCGGGTCAATCGCCGCAGGTTGATGTGCGGTTCCGTTCGAGTTGGCGGACGAAACTCCCGTAGGGTCCGCTGTGCGGACCATAAACCATTAAAAATTCGGTGGTTCAGTGGTCCGCACAGCGGACCCTGCCAGTAGGGTCCGGTAGCTCTTATGCCTTCTGCAACTCCTGCATCAGCAATTGCTGTAACAACTCGGCCTTGGCCTGGCCCTTGGTCTCGCGCATGACCGCGCCTTTGATGGCGTCCGCCGCCTTGACCTTGCCCTTCTTGAAATCGGCCACCGCTTTCGGGTTGGCTTCAATGGCTTTGCGGATGATGGCCAGCAACTGGCCTTCATCGGCCACCACCTGAATGCCGAGCTTGCCGACCGCCTGCTTCGCTGTCGTGCCGCTGGCGAGCATCTCGGCGTAGACCTCGCGCGCCCGTTGCTTGTTGAGCCCGGTCGCCTTGACCTCGCGAATGAGTTCGGCCAGCGCGGCGGTCGTGAGGGCAAACTCTCGAATGCCCAGTTTGCGTTCGTGGAGCGTTTGCAACACGTCGTTGGTGAGCCAGTTCTTGGCTTCATTGGCGTCATCGCAGTCTTTCGCGAGCGCTTCAAAGTAGGCCACGAAAGCACGGCCCTGCGCCGCCAGCACGCCGGCATCGTAGGGCGCCAGGCCGTACTGCGCTTGCAAGCGGCCGCGCTGCGCCGCGGGCAGCTCGCCCAGCCCCTCGCGCACCTGGGCGCGCCAGTCATCATCGACCAGCACCGGCACCAGGTCCGGTTCCGGGAAGTAACGATAGTCGGCGGCTTCTTCCTTGCGGCGCTGGACGTTGGTAACGCCCCGTGCATCGTCCCAGCCGGCGGTGGCCTTGGCGACTTCCTTCCAACGACCGTCTTTCGCTTCCTCGATCTTGTCCACGACGCGGTGCAGGCGCTCGAACGCCTTCGGTTGGCCCTGCGCCCGCCAGTCCTTGCCGAACTTCTTTTGGAATTCGTCGTACTGCCGGTCGGCCTCGTACTTCAGCGCCCGCTCGATGCCGCGAATGCTGTTGAGGTTCTTCACCTCGATGAGCGGCGTGGCGAGGAAGGAACCGTCCGACTGGGGAATGTGAATGTTGACATTCGCGTCGCAGCGCAGGCTGCCTTCCTGCATCTCGCAGTCGGAGATTTCCAGTTCACGCAGCAGCAAGCGCAGTTCCTCGACGTAGGCGCGGGCTTCCTCCGGCGCGGCCATGTCGGGCTGGCTGACGATCTCCAGCAGCGGTGTGCCCGTGCGGTTGAGATCGACGCGGCTCGAACCGCCGCCGCCCGATTCATCGTGCAGCGACTTACCCGCATCTTCTTCGAGATGCACGCGGATGATGCCGATGCGCCGCGGGCCGCCCGCCGGCTGAATGTCGAGCCAGCCATCCTTGCTGAATGGCAAATCGTACTGGCTGATCTGATAGTTCTTCGGCAAGTCGGGATAGTAATAGTTCTTGCGGTCCCACTTGGTAAACGACACCAGCTCGCAATTCAGCGCCGTCGCGGCTTTGAGCGCCAAATCGAAGGCGCGACGGTTCATCACCGGCAGCACGCCCGGCATGCCGATGCACACCGGGCAAGTAGCCGAATTGGGCGGCTGGCCAAAATCCGTCCGGCAGCCGCAGAACAGCTTGGTGCGCGTCAGCAGCTGGACATGGACTTCCAGGCCGATGACGATGCGATACGGTAAGTCCGCCATGAAAATCTCGCGGCTAGTCCAGCCAGTCCACCAGGCCGGTTTTGATCGAGTAGACGCCGGTCGCGATCCTGATTCGTCCCGCACCCACGAAGTCCTTGATGATCGTGCTCTGTTCGGTGAGTTGCTTGGCGTGGTAGCGCACGTTGTTGCGGATGGCCGCATTCAGCGCTTCATCCTTCTCGGCGGGCAACTTCTCGCCGAGGTGGACCAGGCCGATCAGCTTCTTCAGATTTTCGGACGGCAAGTCCTTGCCCTTGAGGGCCGTATCCACCGCGCCGCACTTGGAGTGCCCGATGACGACGACCAGTGGGGCCTTCAGTTCGGCGGTGGCGTATTCGATGGAGGCGAAGATGGACTGCCCGGAAACATTGCCCGCCACGCGCAGCGGGAACAGTTCGCCCAGGCCGGCGTCGAACATGAACTCCGGCACCACGCGCGAATCCGAGCAGGTGAGGACCACGGCGAAGGGCCGCTGCCCCTGGGCCAGTTCGATGCGGCGCTTGTCGCCCAGGTCCTTGACGGTCGACTTTTCAGCGGCAAAACGGGCATTGCCGGCCTTGAGCTTCTTGAGAGCTTCGTCGGGGGTCGGCGGTTTGTCCTGGGCGAATGCGAGCGTACTGCTGGCCAATGCCAGTGCCAGACCCAGCAAGTGAAGTCTGTCGGTGCCAATCATGGTTGCTACCTCATCGCGGACTTTGTGGATTGCCGAATCACTACCACTTTCCCGAGTTTTTTTCGACCATGAATCACTTATGGCAGCGGTCGGCGCGTGTGCCAGTCGGTCGCCCGTTCGTACATCCGGGCGACGCGCAGCAGTTTCTCTTCCTCGAACGGCGGCGCTTGCAGCTGCATGCCGATGGGCAGTCCGCTCCGCGTGAAGCCGCAGGGAATGCTGATGCCCGTGATGCCCGCGAGGTTGCCGCCGATGGTGTAGATGTCCGAGAGGTACATGGTCAGCGGGTCGTCCGCCTTTTCGCCGATCTTGAACGCGGGCGTCGGCGAGGTGGGTCCCAGCACCACGTCGCAACCGGCGAAAGCGCGGTCGAAGTCGTCCTTGATGAGCCGGCGCACCTTCAGTGCCTTCAGGTAATAGGCGTCGTAATAGCCGCTCGACAGCGCGTAGGTGCCAAGCATGATGCGCCGCTTCACCTCCGCGCCAAACCCTTCGCCGCGCGATTTGCAGTACATGTCGATCAGGTTGTCGAACTTGGCGGCGCGATGTCCGTAGTGAACGCCGTCGTAGCGAGCCAGGTTGCTCGACGCCTCGGCCGTCGCCACCAGATAGTACGTGGCAACCGCATACTGGCTGTGCGGCAGCGATACGTCCTTGATGGTCGCGCCCAGCTGCTGATAGACCTTCAGTGCTTCGCGCACGCTCTGTTCGACCTCGGCATCCAGCCCCGCCGCGAAGTGTTCTTGAGCGACACCGACGGTCAACGGCGCGACGGGCTGCTCGACCGTTTGCGTATAGGCCGGCACGGGCCGCTCGACGCAGGTGGTGTCGCGGCGGTCGTGGCCCGCGATGACTTCGAGCAGCAGGGCGGCATCGGCCACCGTTCGGGCAAAGGGACCGATCTGGTCCAGCGAACTGCCGTAAGCCACCAGGCCGAAGCGCGACACGCGCCCGTAAGTCGGCTTCAGTCCGACCACGCCGCACAGGGCCGCTGGTTGGCGAATGCTGCCGCCTGTGTCGGTGCCGAGAGCGAGCGGCGCTTCACAGGCGGCGACCGCCGCCGCCGACCCACCCGAGGAACCGCCCGGAATGCGTTCGAGGTCCCAGGGATTGCGCGTCACCTGATAGGCACTGTTCTCGGTGGATGACCCCATCGCGAACTCGTCGAGATTGGTCTTGCCCAGCAGCACCGCGTCGGCCTGCCGCAGCCGTTCGACGACGTGGGCGTCGTAAGGCGGCTTGAAGTGTTGCAGCATCTTGCTGCCGCAAGTGGTCGGCCGGCCGGCGGTGCACAGTACATCCTTGATGGCCACGGGCAGCCCCGCCAGCGCCCCCAACGGTTCGCCCCGTTGCCGTTTGGCATCCACGCTGCGGGCCTGCTCCAGCACAGTCGTTTCATCGACGTGCAAAAAAGCCTGGAGTTTCGGTTCCAGCCGGCGGATGGCGTCGAGGTGCTGCTGGGCCAAGGCTTCGGCAGTTGTAGCGCCGGTTCGCAGCGCGGCGAGTTGTTCGTGCGCGGTGAGGTGGATCATGAATCGCTCAATGGCTTTCGGACAGCCAAATCTGCCGCAAAAGCCGCTGACGGCTTCGCGCCACGGAAGGCGTTCGCGAAGCCGCGAGCGGCTTTTGCTGCGGAACTCGATCACCGAGCGGTCAATCCAGCACGGCGGGCACGCCGTAGAAGTCGCCCTGTCGGTCGGGCGCGTTGGCCAGCGCCTGGCTGACGGGCAGCGAAGGTGACGGTTCGTCCTCGCGGAAGACGTTGTGCAGCGGGAGAGGATGGGCCAACGGTTCGATGCCCTCGGTGGGCACGGCTTCCAGCTGCCGGACGTAGTCGAGAATGCCGTTGAGCTGGCGCGCCAGGGCAGCGCGCTCGGCGGCGCTCAGTTCCAGCCGCGCCAGGTGCGCTACCCATTGCACATCGTCGGCGGTCAGCGACATGGAAACTCCGCTCGTTTAGCCGCGAGCCGAAGGCGAGCGCCCACGCGCGTCAAACGTTCGGCATCTGGAACAGCTTCTGCTTGGTGGGCCGCTTGACCTTGCCGCTGCGGATGCAGGCGACACAGACCCGCGCCCGCTGCACGGCACCGTCGATCTCGACCTGGATGCGCTGCAAATTGGGCAGAAAGGTCCGCCGGCTGATG
Source organism: Planctomycetia bacterium (assembly GCA_016795185.1). GTDB lineage: Bacteria > Planctomycetota > Planctomycetia > Gemmatales > Gemmataceae > JAGVLI01. Next base: position 6,328 of record JAEUIF010001060.1, read on the forward strand.
CCGGTCACCTTCCGGCCAACGCCGCCCAGGTACTTTGCCTTGCCGCGCCGGGCATAGTGGTTTCCCATGGCCGGCTTCTTGCCACAAACGGCACACTGCATCCCCATGACCGCACCCTCGGTTCAAAGTCCGCAATTCGCGAAAATGCTTACTATAGCGTCGCCGCCGCGGATGACAAGACGAACGCCCCGCGATCTACTCAGCGCACACGGGCCAAAAGCATGCTATATTAGGGCACTTCTCGCATACATAACCCTCTCCGCCGCTGGCTAGACGACCCCGGTCGCGGCGCTTGTGAAGGAACAGACCTTGGCTACTCGAACCACCGGTCTGGACAAGGTCGTGCGCGCCGTGGTGCGCGTCGCCGAGCGGCAGGACTTCGTCGTCCCCCGCCAAATCCGCGATGAACTGCGTCGGGCGGAATTGCCGGAACACTGCTGGAAAGAGGTCGTCCAGCAGGCCGGGGCCGCGCTGTCATGCCGCCACAGCCGCTACTACTTTGTGCCTGCGGGGCAAACCCGCATGCGGGTTCGCGCCCGTCAGGACCAGCGTCAGCTGCAAGCGATTCACCAGGCAGTGCGTTCCCTGATTCGCAAGCAACGGCAAAAAGACCGGCTGCACCACGAGCGGCGCGGCCACAAGCGCATCGACTTCGCCCGGCCGGTCTTGATCCAGACCGAGGACGGTCGGCTGCTGCACGGCATGAGCCGTGAGATTT
>JAEUIF010000751.1 GCA_016795185.1 Planctomycetia bacterium
TCGGCGTCGACTGGCACGAGCATCTCAATGCGTGGCGCGGGCCGAGTCGGGCGCTGAACCGGAACACGCAGGTGTTGGTGATCCTGCCGCCGGGGCGGGACGCGAACGCCGCCGCCGGCGTGCTGGCCGATCATCCGGGAACCTGGGCGATCGTCAGCGCCGACGATCTGGCCGCCCTCGCCCGCGCCGTCGATTTTTCCGGCGCGAAGCCGGTCGACGAGCACGCCAGCCTGCCCTGGAGAGTGCTCAGAACCCGCGGAGAAGCCCGGCTTTACGGCGGGCCGGCAATCCGGACGGAAAATGGCATCGAGTGGGTCTCGATCTGTCCAGGCAGCTTCACGATGGGTTCACGCCAGGGTGAAGCGATGGTCCAGCAGAACGAAATCGTCGAACCGGCGCGTGTCGTCACGCTCTCGCCCGCAGTACGCGCAGCTCGTTTCCCAGCATCCGAAGAAGGATGACCGACCGGTTGTGGATGTGTACTGGCAGGAAGCCCGCTCCTTTTGCCAGCGCGTCGGCGGCGATCTGCCCAGCGAAGCGCAGTGGGAGTACGCCGCGCGTGGCGGCAGCCGCACCCGCTGGTCGTTCGGCGACGATGAGAGCCAGCTTGCCAGCCATGCCTGGTTCGCCGACAACGCCAAGAGTGAAGCGCAGCCGGTAAAGCAGAAGCGGGCGAACCCACTCGGCCTGTACGACATGCACGGCAACGCCTGGGAATGGACCCTCGACTGGTATGGCGATTACCAGGCCGGCAGCTTTGTCGATCCCGAAGGGCCAAAGGCCACCGGGCGGCGGGTTTTGCGCGGCGGTTCGTTCTTCAACCCGCCCGCTGTCCTGCGCTCCGCGGACCGGGTCTTCGTCGTCCCCGAGTTCAGGAACTGGGTCAACGGGTTTCGGTGCGTGCGTGTCCCGCCCCAGCATTGAGCCATTGCCTGATTGGTTTCTTGATTCGCCGCGCGCAGCGCGGCGCGCACGAATTTGTCGGTTTGTGCTATTTTGCGCATTTTTTGTCGATCCTTGTCTGTTTGTTCTGTTCATTTTCCAGAAGCTGAACGACGCCATGCACTTGTCTCTCGAGCAAGCAGCTGCTTTATTGGGAAAAACTCGCCGGCAAGTAGTGTACATGATCGAACAGGGGCGCTTGCCGGCGCAAAAAGTCGGTGGCCGCTGGGTGATTGAACGTGCCGCCCTGACGACCGATGAGGACGTCCAACAACGCGCCACGCAGCGCGAAGCGCGCTTCCAGGCAGCCGTCGAGGACGCGTTGGCGCCGGCCGGCAAGCACCGCCGCTACGCCTTCGCCGATCTCAAGGGCGTGCAACTGGCGACGCCGATCTATCGCGAGTTGCTGGCGCGCGGCGCACCGTGGGAGCCGGCGGCGGCACAGATGCGAGTCTGTCTCGATCAGTTGGCCGTCGGCTGTCATCGTTACGATCGGCGGGAAAAGACCGCCGCCTACCGGGCGGCCCGCGATGCGGCGAGCCTCGCGGCGATGGAACTGTGGCTGCGCTCGGCGAACGCCGACGAACCGCTGGTGAACACCATCGAGCAGGAATTGCTGGCGGCGATCGCCGGTCTGCTGCGGCGCAGCGAACGCGGCGGCGGGTTCGAATGACGCCTTTCCCTCCTGACTCATGAGCATGCCACATCAACGTGCGCCGATCTTTACCGCCACCTGGGATTTCAGCGTCTGGCTGGTCCGGAAAGCGCGCGCGGCCCCGCAGGACCCCCTGGCTCGCTCGCTGGCCGATCGCGCCATGCGCCTGCTCGACGCGATTACCCTGGCGCTCAAGGACATCGACCGCGACGAGGCCCTGCAACACGCCGACCTTCTGCTGATCCAGTTGCGCCTGCGCTTGCGACTGGCGATGGAAACGGAATTCCTCAGCGCCCAGCAGGCGCACTACGCGCTGCAACAGACCGACAGCATCGGTCGCCAACTGGGGGGTTGGCGCAAGGCGCAAGAGCGCGCAGAATGACGCGTCGACAGGCGCGAAAAACCGGGAGGCGGGTTTTGCGCGGCGGTTCGTTCGACAACCCGCCCGCTAACCTGCGCTCCGCGAACCGGGACGACGACGACCCCGAGAACAGGAACAGGAACAACGGGTTTCGGTGCGTGCGTGTCCCGCCCCAACATGCCGCTCCATGCGCCATGCAGCGCCTGTCTGGGCCATCCGGCCCGCATCCCGGTCCGTCCGTTCCAGTAGCCTCGCGAACGTCCGGGCGGACCACCTTCAACGGTATCAGTCGATGCGGACGCTGAAGTCAGGCAGCTACCAGCGCCTCGCCAGCCTCGAGTCGCTGTGGCGGGGCTGGCTCGATTGCCGGCGCGGCAAGCGGCGCCGCCCGAGCGTCGCCGCCTTCGAGATCGATGTCGACCGTCATTTGCTGGCCCTCCAGCGCGAATTGGCGGCAGGCCTCTACCGGCCCTCGCCGTGGCGGCTGCACGGCATTCGCGACCCCAAGACGCGCCTGATCGCCGCTCCGGCCGTGCGCGACCGCGTCGTGCATCATGCCTTGCTGAACGAGATCGGACCCGTCTTCGAGCGGCGCTTCATCGCGCAATCGTTCGCCGCCGGCCACGGTCGCGGTCCCCAGCGCGCGGTGCTCTACTTCCTGGCCAGCCAGCGCCGCCATGCCTGGCGCCTGCACCTCGACATCAGCGCCTATTTCCCGAGCATCTCGCATCAGCGACTGCTGGCGCTGCTGGCCGAACGCGTGCGCGATGACGACACCCTCGCCCTGCTAAGATCGATCGTCGCCTCGGGTGATCAGGTCTACCGCAGCCGCCTGGCCGCGCAGTTGCTCGGCGGGCGTCGGCCGCCGCCGGGACAGGGATTGCCGCTCGGTTCGTGGTTCAGCCAGTGGTGCGGCAATTTCTTTCTCGAC
>JAEUIF010001162.1 GCA_016795185.1 Planctomycetia bacterium
TGGCGGCGGCCCAGGATGAAGAGCGCCGCGCGCAGCGTCAGGCCGAAAGCGCCCTGCGGGCCGACGACCGCGACCGCTGGCAGGTCGGGCTCGGCGCCGTGGCTGACTTCGACGTACTGCTGCGACAGTTGACGCATGCGGTTTACCTGGCGGCGGGCTACGCCCAGCCGCCTCGTCCCTGATCCGGAGGACCTCATCATGCAGCCCCCGACGCCCGCGGCGAAGGCCGCCCTCACGCCCTTGCCCTTCGCCCAGCTGCTGGAACGCGCCCAGGCCGGCGACGAGACCGTGCTGCCCGAACTGCGGCGGCAGCTGGCCGAAAGTCCCGAACTCTGGCAGCGCTGCGGCGACCTGGCCCAGCACGCCGAGGTCACCTGGTTGCAGCTGATCGCCGGTCGGGACCTATTCCTACAGGAGTCCGTGCGCCGCAAGCTGGACGACCTCAAGCACGAGCTGCTGGGCGACTCGCCGACGCCGCTGGAACGCTTGCTGGCCGAGCGCCTCGCCGTCGCCTGGCTCGAGCGAGGTCCGCCCGCTTGGTGAAGCCGCCGTCCCCCAGCATGGCCTGGGGCTTTTCCTGGTAACGCTCGGCCAGTTGCGCGACCATCGGCGCCAGCTGGCCTTGGTCGTTGCCCGCACTGCTCACGGTCACGCCGCCGATGACTGGCGTGGCGGTGGCGGTGGCCAACAGCACGTTGCAGGCGGGCCGAAAGCCGCCGTCGCCCATCTTCCTGACGCGGGCTTCGGCGTCGGTGGTCGAGACGCGCGCCTGGTCCTGCTCCTTCGCCGGCTTGGCCGCCGCGACTGCGGGCAACGCGGCCAACGCCTGGCGCACCCGCTGGTGCCGCTCCGCGGCGGCGCGGTGCCGGGCCGCCCGCTGGCGGCGCGTGCTCGCCGCCGCGTCTGCGGTCAACTCTTGCTGGAGGGCCGCGACCTGTTGCTCGGCTTCCGCCAGGAACTGCTGCCAACGCGGCCCGCGCCGAAACGAACTGGCCCCCGCGCTGGCCCGCACGCGCATGCCGTCCTCGGCCACGCGCTCCAAGGTCACCAACTCCTGGTCCAAGAGCACGGCCACGCTGCTGGTCAGCAACTGGTCCAGGGCCGCGCCGTGACCAATGCGGACGTCGGCCAGCGTGTGATAGTTGAGCGTCACGCCGCCGCATAGCCACCGAAAGGCCAGGTCTTCGCGACAGCGGCGGTCGAGTTCGCGGGCGCTGCCGAGCTGGCGCAAGGTCGCGTACAGCCACAGGGCAAACAGGATGCGCGGATCGGTGGCCGCAGCGCCCGCCTTCCCCTGGACCGCCTTGATCTGGGCCAGGAGCGGTGCCAGATCGAGGCCGACGACGTCGTCCCAAACCTGGCGCACCTCGTGGTCCGCCGGGATCAGCTCATCCAGGGAACAGAAGCGCATCTCGGCCTGGTCGCGCTGGGCATAGCGCAAGCGCGGCGTCCCACGGCCAACCGGCGGTGGCGGCGGCAGCGGTTCGCCCAGGTCAAAGAGCCGGTTTTCGGCCGGCGCGGCACCGGCCACATCGTCGGAGGTAGGGCCGTTGGTGTCCATGACACCAGTGGTAGCGCCCGACCCCCACGCTGGACCGCTGCCGCACGAGCGATTACGTGAAAAGGCATTTTTTCACAGGCTCTCAGCAGCGGCGGCATTGGCACCATGCACGCCCTGGCGCGGCAGGTCGGTCGGATCGACGCCGTTGACCAAGGGCTGCACCTGCTCAAGTTCCATTTCCCCGACCACGTCCTGACCTTCGCCTACAACGCCCTGTGTGACGGCACCTGTTTGCAAGACCTGGAACTGCGCCGGCAGGATGAAGTCTTCCTCGACGCCCTGGGTGCCCGCCGGATCCCCGATCCCACCACGGCCGGCGACTTCTGCCGACGCTTCACGGAGCCCAGCATCCGCCAGTTGCAAGACCTCGTTCATGACGTCCGCGTGGGCGTCTGGGCGCGGCAGCCCGCGGAGTTCTTCCGCCAGGCTCGGATCGACATGGACGGCTGCTTGATCGAGACCACCGGCCAGGTCAAGGAAGCCGTCGTCGTGCGGCGCGAGCACGAAAACATCAAGCTGGTCTCGGAACAGGTGGCCGAGTTCAACTACCGGCCCACGGCCTGCCGGCACACGCACCGCATGGTCGTGGTGTGCAAGAACCTATCGGTCGCCAAAGGCGAACGGCTGCTGTTTGACGACGTGCGCTACTGCTTCTACCTGACCAACGACTGGGTGAGCGAAGCCGCCGAACTCGTGTTCTCGGCCAACGACCGCTGTCACCAGGAGAACTTGCTGGCCCAGTTGCAAAGCGGGGTCCGGGCGCTGCGGGCACCGCTGGACAACCTGGTGAGCAACTGGGCCTACCTGGTGATGACGGCGTTGGCCTGGGACCTGAAGACCTGGTGGGCGCTGCGACTGCCCGAGGAGCCGGGGCGCTGGCAGGAGCAGCACCGGGCGCAGAAGCGCTGGCTGCTGGGGCTGGAGTTCAAGACGTTTGTGAATGCGTTTATGCGTATCCCGTGTCAACTGGTGCGGATCGGCCGGCGACTGGTGTACCGATTGCTGGCCTGGAATCCACATCTGCCCGTATTATTCCGCGTGGTCGAACAGCTGCGCTGCTGAGTGCCGCCCTCCCGAAGTCGGCGTCTCGCTGCGCCGATCCGTCTTGGCTCCCAGCGCGATCCCGCGGAAAGTAGTGGTGCGTATGGCTCCGCTCAAAACTTGGCCCCAAGACAGTGCCTGGCGGCTGGCAAAACGGAGAAGGTCCGTACTCAGTGGGAAGCCTGAAAACCCGCCCATGACCTTCCAAACCTCGCTTGTTTAAGGGCTAGCGGCGCTGCCTTGGCTGGGTGCAGTTGGCCGCATGTGTGATCTTTGTTCGATCAGGTTTTGTCCGGTACCCCTTATCTTGGTTTTACCTTGAAATCCCTGCGGAGTTTGGCGGTTTCTTGGCGGTGATAAACATGAAGCCCGCGAAAAGTCGGGGGATTTCGAGCTTTTTCAAGTTTCTGCTGCGGCGCGGGCCGGAAACCTCGCTTGAGCAAGGGCTAGGAGGTCTGCACCCAGCGGTCGTTTCGCTTGGGCGCCGCGACGCCGGGGCCACCACGCGGACGCGAACACCGCCTCCACAAAAACTGCAATTCGACCTGTCTGGGCTCCGGTCCCGGCTAACCCGGCCCAAGCGTGAAACCGGGAATGTGAAGCTCCACGATCCGCTGTGGATTCTTGATGGACCGACTTTGCATGAACGCGAGAGCTTGCGCGATATGCTGCTGCCCCTCGGCGCCGCCGAGTATGCTACCGAGGCGGTAGCGGGCGCAGGCTGCCCACAGGTTCATTTCCACCGCCTCGTAGTCGGCGGTGGCCCCTTGGAGAAATTCGATTGCTGCTGACTGCTGGCGGCGCTGCCAGGCGACGGTGGCGCGGATCGCTTGAGCTTTTGCGTCGGCCCAGCGCATCTTCTCCCGGTCGAGCTTGCGCGCGTGCTGTTCGGCCAGTTTCAGGAACGGTCGTGGATTCGCGGCCCGGCAAGCCATCGCCAGCGCCGCTCGTGCCCGCATGTGCCCGGAAAAGACGCGGAACGTCTGGATGCGTGTCAGCAGGGAACGCTGGAAGATTGGCCACTCGGTCTCGACGATCCGCCAAGCTGCTTCGACGTTGCCGCGGTAAAGCTCGATTTGCACCTTGTCCCAGAATGCGTTGCCGTGTGCGACATAATACCCCGCATGGGAGATGCGTGCCAGCAAACGATCCAGGTCGCAACGGGCCTGCTCGGGCTGGTCAGCCGCCAATTGCACGTACGGCTTCATGAACACACCGACGCTCATGAGCGCATACAAGTCGCCGCGTCCCTCCGCGTCCTGCATTACCTCCGCGACACGCTGGCTCATCTCTCCCGTCTCGCCGAGGAGAAAGAGTCCATAGATGACGAAGTTCCTCGCCGTGTCCAGTTCCCACGCCACGCCGGTGCAGCCCTCGCGCAGGACGCGCTCGGCCTGGGTGCTCAGGGCAACTGCCTCCCGCCCCCGTCCCTGGAGGTAAGCCGTGAGGCCGCGCATGGTAAGTATCAGTCCCTCGATATGCGCGTTGCGGACCTTGTCGACGAGTGACGCAGCGGTATCCAGCAACCGCGCCACGCGCTGCCGCACCGCTCCCCCCGCGACGCCGACGTGCAGCGACTCCATCGCCAGGGCGCGGGCGATCCGCGATGGCTCACCCGCGCTCAGGGCGAGCAACAGGCCGCGCGAGTGGAAGAGGCCGCCCAGCACGGGGTCGATGGCGCTCAGGCCGACGGCCACCGACCAGAAAGCATCGATGCGGCGAATGTGTTCGACGGGGACTTGGTCCGCCGATCGTTCCTGGAAATGCAGCCCACGCAGCCAGAGCTGGAAGCGGCGGTACAGGAAGGGCAGCAAGGCCCGGCGCTGACTCGACGGCAGGTGCGCGCCAAAGCTGCTTAGCAATCGACGAACGACTTCCAGTCCCTGGTCCATGTGGCCGCTGATCAAGAATTGCACCGCCGCCTGCCGCTCCAGGTCGAGGTTGTCGAGGTGCGGCGCCTGGTCGGCCAACGCGAGATACTCGCTTCCGGCTTCGGCCCCACGCCCGGCATTGGCAAGTGCCTCCGCCAGACCGCCCCGCAGCTTTCGCCTTTCCTCTTCACTTCCCGCGTGGAGATCGCGTGCCAGGCGATAGAGCTTGGCCGCCCGCTCGAAGGCGAGCGTCTCGGCGGCCTGGCCGGCGGCGAGGGCGTAGTAGGAACTCGCCCGCGCGTGCTCGTCCGCGCCGTGTAAGTGAACGGCCAGGACTTCGGGACCAGCCTGTCCGGAAGCTTCCAGGACATCGGCCAGGCGGGCGTGATAGTCGCGGAGGACGGCCGGCTGTAGACGAGCGACCACGGTCTCGCGGATACAATCGTGATAGGCTTCGATCGCATCGCTCTCACTCGTTTCCAGCCCCCGAACCAGCCGCCGCCCGCGGAGCAGGGCCAGGGCAGCCTGCTCCTCGGCCGGTAGCCCGGCAGCCTGAAAGGCATGCGCTTGCTGGAGCGGCTGGCCGGCCACGGCTACCGTTTCGAGCAACCGCGCCGCCGGCTCTGGCAATCGCAGCACGCGCGCCCAGAGTACTCGCTCCAGAGGCTGGTCAGTGCCTCCGAGCGGAATTTGGCCCTCGCCGCTCAGCGCTTCGGCTTGTAGCGAAGATACCAGTTCGTGGACGAAGAACGGGATGCCGCGCGATTCGCGCGCCACCGCGTCCGCCCACTCGGCCAGGGTGGGGTCGGCCTGTAGCAGCAAGGCCTCGGCCAGCGATCGCGATTCGGCAGCGGTCAGCGGCTCAAGAATCAACTGGCGCGCTCGGTAAGACGGCGGTTCCTCTGTTCTTTTCAGCAAGGTCTGAAGGTGGGCGTTGCTGACGACGGCTTCGCTGCGGTAGGAACCGAGGAAAAGCAGCGGTGGAATCGGCGGCTGAAGCAAGTCGAGCACGAGCGCCACGCTATCCGCATCGCTCCACTGGAGGTCGTCGATGGCGAGGACGAGTTTCCGGCGCTGAGCCATCCGGGTCAGCAACGCCCGCAGCGCGGTGAACGCACGGCGGCGCACGCTCTGCTGATCGTCAATTGCCCGAACGCGCTGCCGGGCAATCGCCTTGATCTGCCGCAAGACAGGGAAAACGCGCGCCAGCAGACCGACGTCGTCGGGCAACAGCGACTCGACCTGGTCGTCAGACAGCTGCTTGAGGTGACGCGACAGAGCGTCGATAAGACTGTCGAAGGCCTTGTAGGGCACCGATTCTCGTTCGTAACAGCGGCCCGTAAGGATCAGCACTTGCGGTTGGCGGCCGAGTTCATCGAGGAAACTCCGGATCATCGCGGTCTTGCCGGCGCCGGGCGGACCGTGTATGTAGAGCACGACTCCCTGCCCATACTCGACCGTTGCAAAGGCTGCCCGAAGCGACGCCAGATGGCGATCGCGCCCCAGGAGGACGGTCGGGGGTTGGACAGGCAGGATGGTCGCAGGGCCGGCCCGATCCCGGCTGAGCTGGCGAAGCACCTCTCTGCCGGAGGGTCGCGCCTGGGGACGCCTTTGCAGCAATTCCATGCACAGGCGGTTCAAATCGTCCGGAATGTCCGTGTGTATCGAGCCTGGCGGCAACGGATCGAGACATTGCTTGGCGCGCAGAATCTCCTTCGGACTTCCCTGGAAGGGCAATCGACTCGTCAACGCCTCGTACAGCAGCACGCCGAAGCTATACCAGTCGCTGGCGGGCAAAGCCGACGAGCCACCGGCTACTTCGGGAGCCATGTAAGGAATTGTCCCACCGAGGCGGACGCTCTCCGGTTCTGCCTCCGTCGGATGCCAATCGGTCGCCAGGCCAAAATCGAGCAAGACCACCCGGCCCTGTGCGGTGACCAGGACATTGGAAGGTTTGATGTCGCAGTGCAACTTGCCGGCATCGTGCAGCGCGGAAACACCCTCCGCCAGCTGGAGAAGGGCGTTTTGAAGTCGGACCAACTGATTCGTCGACAGTGCCGCACCCGGCCCGTGCTCACGGGCGGTAGCGTCCGCCGCCAACGGCCGCTGGGCGGGAATGGTGCCCCGGCTTGGTGCCCGGCCCGCTCCACCGCGGCCTACGTGGACGTGGAACGGCGCCCCGTCGATTAACTCCATCGTGAAGAACCAGGTGCGCCCGTCCGATACCATCTCGTAGAGCGTGACCAGATTCGGATGAGTCAGGTCGGCCAGCGAGCGGAACTCTTGCTTGAAACGGTACAACGTTGCCGATCCGAGGTTCTGCACGGTCTTGAGCGCGACACGAACCTGGCGCTTGCGATCGAACGCCAGGTAGACAATGCCCATCCCGCCACGACCCAGTTCCGCCAGGATGTCGAACCCCAGCTGGGCGGCTTCGACATGAAAGTCGGCTCGCCGGTCGATTGCGGATCTCGACGGCCTGTCGGCGGCCGCCGCGGAACTGAACGCGCCAATAGGTTCCGAAGGGAAGTCTTCCGGTTCCGTCGTGGTTGCGCCGTGCGGGGGTTCGGGCGGTACGGCCTGTTCGTCTCGCGGCGCGGGTGCGACGTTCAGCCGGGCGCGCAGTTCGTCGTGGAATTGGGGAAAGCGCGCTTCGTAGGTTTCGATAGGGGGCGCCGTTTCGCCGCGGCAGCGCAGCCTGTATTCGCGGACGATCAAGTCTAGAGCCGTCGAGCGGTTCTCCGCCAATTCCGGATGCTGCTCCCAGTAATCCTCTACCCGCGCCGCCAACCCGCCTTTCAGGCGGTATTCGAGGTCCGTGTGGACCAGTTCGATCAGCACGAGCCGCCGCTCGGCCGCGCCCGCAGGCAGGAAGGCCGTGATGTTCGGTGGTTGCCCTTGCTGCCACGCGCGCTCGAACTTTTCAATGAGTGGCTCAAGCAGCGCCCACTCCTGGCTGGGGATTGACCGAGCTGGGTTGTCGGAATTGGTCATCGCGAACTGCTCATCGGGGCGTCGTGGGCCATCGCATTCGTCGCGGGATCGCATCCCTCCGTGGTGCGTCGCCTGGATTATCCGCCACTCAACAATCGAAAGCAGGCGGTTTGTCTCCTTCGTTCAGAAGTTCAGGCCGATGGCGGTCTCGAAGATGTCGCTCCGCTGCTCGACCCGCACCGAACCACCCGGAATGGCTCCGCTCGGCGTGTGGAACGGCCCTTCGATGGCATTCTCGAACGAGTGGACCAAGGCCACGGACACCTTGAGCTTGCCCAGCACCTGGGTAGTCATGCCGACGGTGATCGAGTGCTGATAGAGATTGGCGGTGGCGACATTGAACAGGGTGGCTTCGTCCGGGATCGGATTCCCGTTGTAAAGGTATCCCATGCGAAGGGAGGTAGTGGCGCTCAGGCGGTATTGCACGCCGGTGGCGACTTCATGGACGTTGCGCCAGCCCAGGCCAGTCAGCCGGCCGGTCGCATCGAAGGCGGCTGGATCGCCGAACAAGGCCGCGTCCCGGTAGTTGAGCAGCCGATAGTCCAGCGCAAAGGTCCAGCACTCCAGTCCGGTGTAAGCGCCGCCTACCGAGAAGATCATCGGCAACTCCGGCTGCATGTGCAGCTGGCGTGGGAAGCCGAGTTCATCCGTCGAGTTGAAGCTGAAGCGCTCGAACCACTGCGGACTTTTATAGGAGGCGCCTAGCTGCCAGCCCCGATCGTTCTTCCAGTAGACGCCGGCCAGGAATCCCAGTCCCCAGTGTAAGCGCGTGTTGATGGCCGGCGGCGCCGTGAACACGCCGTCGCCGTTGGCGTCGTCCGGGGCGGCGAACAAGCCGGGCGTCACTTGCAACGCCACCGCGTTGACGATCGGTCCCACCCCGATCGACAACTGATCGGTCAGGGCATACGCCGCGGTTGAATAAATTTGCAGGAAACTCACGGAAGAAAAAATAGGCCCGACGCCGAAGCCGTTGGGCGGCGGCGGTGCAACCAGCGGATTCTGAGGGTTGGCGGGATAGTTGGCGTAGAACCCGCCCGCGGAGAAGACGCCGAAGCCGAGCGTCAGCGGGGAATCCTCGGGGCGGAACAGCAAGGCGAACGTCGGCAGCACGGCCACGCCGGAGTCACTCCGGTCCGTGCCGGTCTGTGGCGCGGCCGGGACGCCGGCGCCCAATGCGCCGGCCGGTATGGTCGACGTTAAGCGCGAGTCTCCGTAGATGATGCCGGCAGCAAAGAGCACCTCGTTTTGCAAATCGCCCATCGTGGCGGGATTCCAGTAAATGGCCCCAGCCGGGTCGAGAGGCGCTCCGACGGCAGCTCCGCCCATCGAGCGATTGACTGGTCCCGCCACCGGCATCACGGCGCCCTGGCCGCGCGCCAGACCGGCCCCCACCAAGCCGACGACTAGCGCGCCGGCGAACGCGGCCAATCGGGAGCTATGGGTAAGGTGCATGAGCGATACTCCATACGACGGTTCCGCCACGGGTAACGGTCTCGAAGAATCTATCGGTCAGCAAAGCCGGATGACATGATCCGCAGATCGAGATTGCCGAGGGGCCGTGGGCAGACCGCTTGCCTCACGGATGCGTCTCGCGCTCGAATTCGTCCCCGCACATCCGCTCCAGGCGCCGGCGAACGCGCTCCAGGAGTCGATAGACCGTGCGCTCGGAGCGCTTGACACTCTCACTAATCTGTGGCAAATCGAAGCCGCGCAAATGCAACTCGACAATCTCGCGGTGGGCCGGTTCCAGGTCATGCAGCACGGCTTCCAGAGTTTCCGTCAGCAGCACGGCCTCGGACGGAGTTGGTTCACGGGCAATGAACTGCCAGCTGATCTTGGAATCGCTGGCGGCCCGGGCCGCTCTCTCGCGGGTGACGTTCCGTCGGGCAGCCCGGAAATGGCGAACATAGAACCCGCACTTTCGCAGCGTGATAACCGTCAACAGCGACCACAGGCTCTTCCAGTTCTCCAATTCGTACTCGTCATGGGCCAGGCGCTGAAAGAAGCTGCGGAAGACAGACTGCACCACATCCTCCGGATCGAGCTTTTGCAATGTCCGCACGTCGAGCCTGGTCCGTGCCAGCACGATCAGCTGATGCGCATACCGCTCGAAGATGGCGCGCGCGGCTTCCGGATCCCCCTCCTGGGCGCGATCGATGAGGGCTTCAAAGGAATGATCTGGCGGCATTCTGGCAACCTTCCCACCTGAAAATGAGCCGCGTATCCGACGGTGTTATGCCGCGACTTGCTCCCGCGCAGTCAAGCTTCTGAGATTTTTGGCAAAGACAGCCAGCGATTGTCATTAATTCCTTGCGGCCAGCGGTCGGGTGGGACGGCTGCATGAAAAGTATAGCCTGGGCGAAAATCACCTGCAAGTAAACAGGAAGGATCGCGCCCGATCTTCTCTGGAGGAACCGCATCATGACGACTTGTCCCCAGCCGGCGCTGCGGTTTCTTCGTTCGCCGCCTGAAACCGATCGAGACCGACTAGCGGAGGCAACCTCCGTGGCGACGCCCCCGAGCATCTTGGTGGTCGATGACAACGACGTAGTGCGGTCACTGCTGCGCGTCGTGCTACAGCAAGAAGGCTTCGTCGTCTGGACAGCTGCTGGCGGACTGGAAGCCATCGACCTTTTTCGCAGCCGCAATCTGTCCATCGATCTGGTGCTCCTGGACGTGCAGATGCCCGGAATGGACGGCCTGCAAACCCTCGCAGCCCTACGTTTGCTTGATCCGCAGGTCCATTGCTGCTTGATGAGCAGCCTATTACGCGACCAGGTCAGCGAAGACTGCGGCGAGTGGGATGGTATCCTCTTCCTCCCCAAACCGTTCGACCTGAAATCGCTGGGCCAGACCCTGCGCCGTCGACTCGACGGTGCTCGCAAGAAACCTTGGTGACAATTGCGACGGACTGCCCGTTTGCCTTTGGTGGCGCGATTGCTCACGAACCGGCATGTTGGAATAGTTCCACGAGGGTACCGGCTCGAGGCGAAAGTGAGGGAACTACTGCAATCCCAGTGAAAAACGAGCACGCCCCTCTCCCTGGCACCGCGCCCAGGTGCCAGGGATTTTGCCGAGCAGGCTCGTACCACGTCGTGGGAAGCGTAACCAGGCCGTACGGTGAATCGGGATTGTGGCTGCTCGAGCAGCCACTCGCCAGGGCCGGGGCTGACGGCGGTGACCGGCGCGGGGCGTTAGCCCGGCTAAGTCGGCTGCGCCGGAGTTGTGCCGGATAGGCCCCACGGCGGTGACGTAGCACGGCTGATCGTCAATGAGCTTTATGCGCGGGCGGGAAAATTCAGGCGGCTGACTGGAAGAAAACTTCTCGAATCAGTGCTTTTGTTCGCTGCCTTACATTAACGCGTTCTACAGTAGTGCCAGACGGTTTCTGCCCTCTTCTCCGTTCCCAGCGGCCGGATGAACCGTATCGTCCACCCGCGCAGACAAAAGGCCCGCCGATGACTCTCCTGACCTGGCCCCGCACTGCAAGTTCTGGCTCACGAAAACAACGCACTCAAACACGGCAAGCCGAACTGCTGCCATCGAACTGGTTGAAGAAGCTGTTCCGAGGCAGGAGCAGTGATTTCAGCGAGCCACGGCGATGTGTGGCGAAACGGCCGAGGCGCCGCCTTGAGGTCGAGTACCTCGAAGATCGACTGGTACCCGCAGGCAGCAGCATTGCCACAGCCACTCCGCTTCTGCTGAACACACCAGTCACCGATACGCTAGTATCCGTGGACGACGCTGCTTTCTTTCAAGTAACGCTGCCGGAGAACGGCCATCTTGCGATTACCGCCCGCGGCACCAGTGGGGGTCTGGACACTCGGCTGTCGCTGCTTCGGGCCGATCCTGCCAACCCGCTCATCATTCAGAGCGATGGGCAAGCGGCGACTCCGGACGACCTGATCGTACAGAGTCTCCTGGCGGGAACCTATTATGTGCAAGTTAGCAGCCTGACAGGCGCGACCGGCGACTTCGAGTTAACGGCACAATTCGTGGCCGGCCCTCTGCCTCATCAGCCTGCCCCAGTCGATTCAGGCGAATTCGTCAGTCCGAGCAATATCACCGGCGATTTCAATGGCGACGACATCCCCGACATTGTCCAGGTGTCGCAGCGAGGAATTCTGGTCTCACTGGGCGTCGGCGACGGTACGTTTCAAGACCCGATTCAAACTAACCTATTCGGCGTGGATATCGCGTTGATGGCCGCTGGTGATTTCCGCGGCGTTGGGCATGAGGATTTGATTCTATTCGATCGGAATTTTGGGGGGAGAGTGTTTGTCCTGAATGGTGACGGTACCGGGACTTTCACGTCTGGGCCGTCCCTCTTCGTTACCAGCGATACCCCGCGAAGCATCGCGGTCGGCGATTTCAACAAGGACAAGGCTGACGACGTCGCCCTGATTGATGGCACCAACCGGATCGCGATTATCCTTGGCAGCCCCACCGGACTCGATCTCTCCAATCCCTCCAGTCTTCGCTTTGTGGACGTCACGGCCAATCCTCTCGATAGAGCATTCTTGATCGTTGTCGCGGATTTCAACGACGACACCAACCTCGATCTGGCAACCGCCAATGAGCGATTTTTCTTCAATCAGCGTTCCGTGGCGGTGCAGTTCGGGGATGGACAGGGCAATTTTCAGTCCGGGACGCCGGTCCCGGTTCCTATCAGCAGCTTCAGTTTCCTTTCCTCGATGAGCGCTCTCGACTTTACAGGTGACGGAGTTGCTGACCTGGCTGTGCAGCATCAGGGAAGTGTCCTGTTGTTGCAGGGCGACGGTGACGGCTTGTTTCAGGAATCCGCCTTATTGCCCGCCTTCGGTTTCTCGATGGCAGCTGGCGATTTCAATGGCGATGATCGGGCCGATTTGATCGGCAGCAACAATACGGGCGGGACCGTCATCGCCCTCAGCACTGGCACCACTCCACCTCAGATGCTGCCTCCCGAGGTGTACGTATATCTGGCAGGCGGGTATGCCGTGGAGGATTTCAATCGGGATGGCAACCTCGACGTTGTCGCCAGTTCGCCCGGCGGCAATTACATCGTAATCCTGGGCAATGGAGACGGTTCGTTTCAATCCCCCCGCACCAATTTGCCCAATGGGTTGGCCGAATCAGCTGCAATTGCCGATTTCAACCGCGACGGTCGGCTCGATGTGGCCACCGCCAATCCTGCGACTGGTTCTGTGTCAATCTTCCTCGGCAACGGGGACGGTTCGCTGCAAGCCGCTATGGACCTACCCGTCGGCCCAGGCGCAACCGGAATCACCGCTGGTGATTTCAACCGCGACGGCCGACTCGATCTGGCTGTAAGCCATTCGGACGCGCTGCGCTTCTTTCCTTTGGGTCCTCCGCTGCTTACATTTTCGACGGTTTCGATCCTCCTCGGGCAAGGAGACGGCACTTTCCAGTTCGCCTCGACGCTGCCGGTGGGCAACAACCCCCGCAATATCGTCTCGGGCAACTTCGACAAGGACGGGAAGTTGGACTTGGCGACTGCCAACGCCAACGACAACTCGGTCTCCATCCTGAAGGGCAACGGCGACGGCACCTTCCAGGTCGTGGACACCATTGCAGTGGGTGCCACGCCAGTGGCCATGGTGCAGGGTGATTTTGACCAGGACAAAGACCTCGATCTGGCGATCATCAGCTTCGACGACGCCACGCTGACGATTCTCACCAATGATGGCAGTGGAGGGTTCCAGGCGGGACAGACTCTGGTGCTCAACAGCAAACCAACCGCGCTGGGAGTGGGTGATTTCGATAACGACACCATACAGGACCTGATGATCCGCAGCGATGGCACCGATGCGATCGAGTTTCTGAAAGGTAAAGGCGATGGGAGCTTTGAACTTCCGCAGGTCGTGGGCACGGGTTTTGCCATGTTCACGATACCGACAGGCGACTACGACGGTGATGGCAATCTCGACCTTTACGTCCTTGATAACCTGCTCCTGGGCGCTGGAGATGGAACCTTCATCACCAGTCGAGTTTCCGGTTTGACCGGGGCCAATGTCTCCGTGGGAGATTTCAACGCCGATGGACGAGATGATCTGGTCGACATCGGCCTTGGCCGGGATGATCTTACTGGTTTTGTCTTCTCCGAAACTGCTGGCGTGGCAATTTTTCTTTCCAGTCCGGTTGTATCGTTCTCTTCGATTGAGTCTCCGGTCGAGATACCGTTCTTACCTGGTCAATCACCCTTTGAAGCGTTTTCAATCGCGGCGGAGGATTTCGATGATGATGGACTCGGCGATGTGGCCGTTTTGGATCGCCAGCTGCTGACAAATGACTTGCGGATCTTCAAAGGAATGCCGGACGGCACAGTCTCACTGATACAGACCCTCGCCACCAGTGGGACCACGGTGACGGCGGCCGATCTCGACCAGAATGGAACGGTCGATCTGATCGTCGCTGTTCCCGATGTGTTCAACTCCGGAGCCGAACAGGTTGAGGTCTTCTGGGGCAATGGCGATGGCACTTTCGCACTCCCCGTGGCGTTTCCGAATTTGATTCAGGTTAACAATGGTCCAGTTGCCGTCGGTGACTTTGATGGGGACGGGAACCTGGACATTGTCACCTCAAATTTCAGCGGAGTAAATGTCTTACGCAACGATGGATCGGATGCGTTTGAGTTTCCTCGAGGCACCTTCGGCGTTGAATTCAATGTCCTATCGATCGCAGTAGCCGACTTCAATGGCGACGATTTTGATGACGTGGCCCTGGGTCACATCGGCAATAATCCAGAAATCACATTGCTCCTGGGAAAAGGAGATGGCTTCTTCGAGGACCCGCAATATCTGTCGGTCGGGGCTGATCCCACCGCCGTTGTTGCGTGGGACGTGAATAACGACACCTTCATCGACCTCGTGGTTGCGAATCGAGGATCAAACACGGTGATAGTCCTGCTCGGCGATGGCAACGGCGGTTTTTCGGCACAGCCCGCCATTGCGGTCGGCAGCCAACCCGCTTCTTTGGTGGTGGCCGACCTCACGGGCGACGGGATTGCCGACCTGGCCACGGCCAACGTCGGAGATCGAACGGTTACGATCCTACAGGGCGCGGTCGATGGCACATTCCAGTTCCTGCGGACTGAAGCCGTGCCGGACATGAACTTCTTTGGGTCGATGGTCGGCAGCGATGCGGACGGCAACGGTGTGATCGATCTGCGGATCGGCACCAATTCCGGCTTGGTCACGCTGCTCCGCTCGGAACTCAGTTTGGTGGACGGCGGCAGGATTGCCAATCCCGTCTCCCCGGAGCCATTGCTGGGCAACTTCACGCATCCCGTCATCCCTGACGTCCTCATCCTGGACGACGCGGGCCGCATCCTCTTTCGCCAAGCGCGGCCCCAGTCTCGGGGTACATTCGAGCCCCCCGTTGTGGTCAACTCGAACGCGTCCGCGCGCGACATTGCCCTCATCGCCACCAACTCGGGACTGCGCATCGCCGCCCTCGATACCCAGGGGAACACGATTTCCCTGTATCGCCGAAACGCGGACGGTTCCTTCACGCGATCGGAGCCTTTTTCCACCGAGGGGCAGTTCCCTACACAAATACTATCCGGCAACTTGACAGGCGATCCCGATGGACACGCGCATGATCTTGCCGTCTTCAACGCGCTGTCCGGGACCGTGACGGTGTTCATCTCGGACGGCGATGATGGTTTTTTGCCCGCACAGTCCGTGTTCGTTGGGCTTGGTGGCTCCGACCTGAAAACGGCAGGCGCTGCCGGGACTGCCCCGGACCTCATTGTCACCAATCAGGTGACGGGGCAGGTGATCGTACTCGTCAATGACGGCGCGGGGAATTTTTCAGCAGAAACACTGAATCGTTTCCGCGCGGGCACCGGCCCCTTTGGCGTGGATCAGTCGGACAACACCGTTCGCTCTTTCCTGGGTACGAGTGGCTTGGTCGCCGCGGATTTCGGCGGGACGGACGCGATTGATATCGTGACGATCAATCCGGGGTCGCATGCGTTTGCACTCCTCCCCGGGCAGGGAAATGGTAGTTTCCTCAATCCGCTTCCCAGCGTGCCGCTTGGCTTCGCTCCATCCTTCGTCGCCTCGGGAGAGTTCACGGACAGCGGCTTCCTCGATCTGGTATTCCTGGACCCGCTCACCCAGACCGTGACTATTTTCCTCGGGACCGGTCCGGGCACCTTCGCTCTGGACGGCAATGTCGACGGTCAGGGCGGCACCGCCCTGTCGGTCGGCAATTCCCCCACGGGTATCACGGTGTTCGACATTAACAATGATGGTGACCGGGACCTGCTCGTCGGCAACGAGTTCGGTGACATCCTGATCATCCTCGGCAACGGCGATGGCACTTTCCGGCCCTTCCAGCGCGCCGGTCGCAGTATCCCGCTCGGCATCGCCATGATTAACGGTCAAGAAATGGCCGTCATTGCCAATCAATCGCTGGATCGCGTGTCCTTGGCGCTGCCCGAAGTTGATGTCACGGGCACCCCCGCATTCCAAACTCGCCAGAACGGTGTGCAGGGTCCAGATAGCATCCGCTTGGCTGACCTGAACGGTGACGGCAAACCGGACCTGATTGTCGCTAACAGCGGCGGCAATAACGTCCTGGTTTACCTGGCCAAAGATGACAACTCTGGCTTTGAAGCCGAAATTAACGGCGGCACTGGCTTTTTCTCCGGTACCAATCCCAGCGCCATTACGACGCACGACGCCGACGGCAATCAACTCGATTTCAATGATGACGGCTTTTTCGACATCGTCGTCGCCAACAAAGGCTCCAACGATGTCTCTATTCTCCTCGGTGACGGCACCGGCAAGTTTACACCTGGCCCACGGCTCGACGCGGCCGGCATTGGCCCTGTGTCCGTCATCGTTGATGATGTCACCGGCGGACCGAACGGTACGCCTGACGGCAGACTGGATATCCTTGTAACCAACTCACAATCCGCGGCGAACCCCTTGGTCGGTAATGTGGCGATCCTTCCAGGTGTGGGCGGCGAATTTTTCGACGACACGAACCCAGCCACCCAAGGACTTGGCAACACCCCCATTGTGACCATCCCGCTGGGCAGCGGTCGGTTCGCGGTTCTCAATCTCGGCGCCAATGGCATTACTATTCTGTCGAGTTTCGCCAACAATCAGTTCCAGCGGCAAGAGATCGCCACGCGCGGCTTCCGTCCCAGCAGCGCCCTGGCCGGTGACTTCAACGGCGATGGCAGCATCGACCTGATCGTGGGCAGCAGCGGGGACGGTATCCTTGGTTTGTTCCTCGACGACGGCGGTGAATTGCTGTCTTCGGGCCTCATCGACACCGAACTGAACATCTCCGCAATGGCCCTATCAGTTATCGAGGGCAGCCGGGTGTTCTACGTCACCAGCGACGGTGTCGAGAGGGCGTTTGCCTTTTCCCTGGACGACTTCGCGGGCGAGGGCCGCCCGACGGTGGCCGACCTGGGTGACTCGAATGCCGTGGCCATCATCGCGGCGCTAGTGGCCGGCAGCGGCGAACTGGACGGGGCCGACTTCTTCGGCGGCAGCGATGGCGAGACCGTCAACTTCGGCGAGTTGCTGTTCTTCTCGGGCGATGGGGCCCTGGAGGGCGGCACGGGGGCAGGCGGTTATACGCCGGCCGAGGCGCTGGTTCGGTTGCGCGAGTTGGCGGGGCGCTTCGTCGCCGGCTGGGCCGAGACCTTTGGTCCGCAGAGCAGGGGCTGGGAAGCAGTCGTTTCGGCGGTTCGCGGTGTGATTGAGACGGCGGGTGACCTGGAAGTTGCAGGGTTCAATCCGTTCGCGGGCTGGCAGACGGTCGTGGCGCATCTGCAATTGCCGGGGATCGGCGAAAGCCTGGTCCGCTCGCTCGTGAAGGCCGGGCAGGCGACCTTGCCAGTCGATCGAGTCGCGGGCGGCATGCCCGGTGATACGGCCTTGCGGGATTTGGTCTTCGGAAGTTCGTTGGCCGCGCCGTTCGCTGGCTTCGAGTCGTTCGCCGTGGCGGATGAAGTGATGGGCGAGAATTCGGATCGCGAACCGTTGTTGCCGGTAGAGGCCATATCGCGCTGGTGGGCCTTGCCCGTCGAACGGCAGACCGAAGAATTGCTGCTGGCCGGCTTGCTGACGGCGACCCTGTGGAAGCCGGAAGCAACCGGACGGACTGTGCCCGGTCGCAAGCCAGCCACCGAGCGTTCCACCGCGTCTGCCTTGCCTCGATAGCGATGAGGAAGCAACGCGACCTTTCGCCATGCGCTACCGGAACTGTGTATGCTGCCTGCCCGGTAGTTTTCCGCCGACATCGTGCAGCCGCCTGGTCTGCGCCGTTCTCGCCGAACCGCGACCCGGATAGCTAAAAAGTCCCGATCGATGTCCTCGCGGCCTGTCGAAGCTGGCGGCAGAGAACGTGCCGAAACGGAAACACGTCGGTCGATACCGTGCGAGAGCCGGGGCGAATGTTCGCCCCGGCTCTTCTCGCAGGTCACTTTGGCCTCACGGCTGTCCCACTTACCGTAATTGATGTCACTTCTTCGACGGAAACAGGTGAAGGAATAGTCGCCTCCCCACCAGCGGGGTTACCCGCAGAACGGGAGGAACGATGTCCGATTCAGTACCCACCAACCCTCATCAGCCAGAGCACAGCGCCGGCGCGCTCGGCCCGGTTCCGGGCCGCGAACGGGCGCTTGGGGCCGAACTTTTGGTCCCCGACTCTCCTGCTCCTTCAGCCACTGACGGTGTGAGCGCGTCTCCGCTCTCCGGCCTGGACCTGCCCCTGGAGAACGCGGAAGCCCTCGAACTACCCCGACTCCAGCACCCGCGCCAGGGCCGCCGTTTGGCGCAGAAGCCCGAGGCGCCACTCAGCCCGGAACAGCGCCTGCTGTTGCTGGATACCTGGACGCGCAGCGGGCTGCCGGCCGGCGACTTCGCCGCCCTGGTCGGCCTGTCCAAGCACACCCTCTATGACTGGAAGCGCAAGTTCGAGGCCGAAGGTCCCGGCGGCCTGGTGGACAAGCCGCGCGGTGGTTTGCGCGGCTGCAAGCTGCCGGACTTGACCAAACGCACCATCCTGATGATGAAGCAGGCCAACCCGGACTGGGGTTGCCAGCGCATCAGCGACATGCTGGTGCGCGGTCCCGCGCTGCCCGCCAGTCCCGCCGCCGTCGCCCGCGTGCTGCACGAGGCCGGCTACGAACTGGAAGAAGTCCACACCCGGCCGCATCCGGATAAGGTCCGCTTCTTCGAGCGAGCCAAGCCGAACCAGCTCTGGCAGACCGACCTGTTCACCTTCGTGCTCAAGCGGCAGAACCGCCGCGTCTACCTGGTCGCCTTTATGGACGACCACAGTCGCTTCCCCGTCAGTTACGGCTTGCATGCCAGTCCACGGCGCTGGTGCTGGAAGTGCTCCGCGCCGGCCTGACCAACTACGGCGCCCCGGCCGAGATCCTCACCGACAATGGCACCCAGTACGTGACCTGGCGGGGCAAGAGTGCTTTCACCCGGGAGTTGGAGAAGCGCGGCATCCAGCAGATCGTGGCGGCGCCGCGCCGGCCGCAGACGCTCGGCAAGATCGAGCGCTTCTGGGGCACGCTCTGGCGAGAGTGCATCGAGCGTGCGGTCTTCCTCGACCTCGGCGATGCCCAGAAACGCATCGGCCACTTCATCGACCATTACAACTTCCAGCGTCCGCACCAGGGCATCGACGGTCTGGTGCCGGCCGATCGCTTCTTCGGTGCCGCCCCAGAAGTGCTCCAGACCCTGAAGGCGCGGGTGGCGGCCAACGCCTTGGCCCTGGCCCGGCAGAGCGTCCCCCAGGACCCCTTCTACTTGACCGGGCAAGTGGGCGGTCAGCCGTTCAGCGTCCATGCCGAAGGAGATCGCGTCATCCTCACCGGTGCGGACGGCCGGCAGGAAATCGCGCTGACTGGGCCGAAGTCGCCGGAGCGTGACGGCGTCAGCTCACCCATGCCCGAGCCGCTCTGCCCGGCCGGTGCCGTGACCAGCGAGCTGACCGATGCGGCCGAGTTGGCACCGCCTGCGCCTGGCACGTCGCCGCTGGACGATGCGCGACCGGCGGCCGCAGCCGAGGAAGGAGGTCCGCGATGAGCAACTCTGCCTCGGTGCCGCTGCGCTCCGGCGCAGCGGCGCAGCGACTGGCTGCCACCGCCACGCCAGCGGCAGCGGGTAGCAAGCGTGACGGCGCTCCCAAGCTCCGGCTCGCCGGAGTCAGCCAGGCGGCCCGCCAGCAAGCGGCCGCGATCCTGGAGGTGCTGGCCGGCGTGCGAACGCCCTTAGCAGCTGCGCAGCTGCTAGGCATGTCGTTGCCGCGCTATTATGCTGGGGAGTTGCGGGCCTTGCAGGCCCTGGTCGCCGCCTGTGAACCGCGTCCGCGCGGCCGGGTCCGCAGTCCGACCAGTGAGCTGGCGGCGCTGCGCCGCGAGTGCGAGCAGCTGCGCCGCGACTGCGGCCGGCAGCAAGCCCTGGTTCGAGCCGCCCAGCGAACCATCGGCCTGACAGCGCCGGCGCCGGCCAAGCCAGCCAAGCCGGCCCCGGGCAGCCCGCGCCGGCGGCCCCGGAAGCCGACGGCGCGGGCACTGAAGGCCGCGCGCTTGCTCCAGGAAGAGACGCCGCTGGCGGCCACCGAAGGGTTAGCCCGCATTTCTCACCAGAATAAGGAACCGGCTTGCTTCCGGAGCGTCAAGTGATTGTAGCCGCAGTCACTTGCGTTTCCTGGAAGGAGCAAGCCGGTCATGACACAGTGTAGCAGCCCGCCGTTGACT
>JAEUIF010001176.1 GCA_016795185.1 Planctomycetia bacterium
TAACAAGCCCAGACGGTAGGCAGCCAGTGGCTTCGGTAGAGCAGTCATGGTGCAACGTCACAAGCGCTGAAGAACGAAAGGGCTTCGGGCATTATAGTCCTGTCTCGGCTTGACTGCGTCGGCCATCCTGCTGGACCGGGAAGGAAACCAGCCGGAGACTTGAACCCCGGCAAGATTCACGCCGAGCGCTGGACATCGGAACCCAACTTCGTCCAGATATGGCATACTTGTAGTAACTACGGGCGAGGAGCTGTTGCCCGCGTCAGCGGCAAGGCATTTTGCCGAGGTGCATCATGGAAGATGTGTACGACGAAGAACCATTGAGCTGGTATCAGGCGGAAACTCTCCGCCGGCTGTTGCCACCGGAGACGCCCATCGATCACCTAAACCGGTTCGAGGCGATGTGCCTGATCCGGTTGCACAGCCCGCATGCAAAGTGGCGAGACCGGCCGCCAACCGACAAGCAACGATCCTTCTTGGAACGGTTCGAGCGCTGGCGCGTTGGGTTGAGCCGTGCCGAGGCAGCACAACTGATCGACGAGATCCTGACGTATGCCGCGCAGCTACCCGGTGGGCTTCCGCGCCTGGAGTCAGACATCACGGATGCTATCATCCACCGCGAGAAGCACCCGGTCGACCGGTGGAAGGAAGCAGAGGCTCGATCAAGGGCGGCAGCACCGGTGAAAGCCGAATTTACCGTCGATGGCAATGCAACACCTGGGCGAGTTGAGCCTGAACCATGATCCACACGAAGTGTTTTTTGCGAATAGTGCGAATATTGCGAGCCAGGTCCTCAACCACGAGCCGATTCGCCTCGGGACAGGGCAAGCCCTTTCGCATAATTCGCACTATTCGCAGAATTGGCGTACCCGGAGGATTCTGCGAATAGTGCGAATTATGCGAGCCACGTCGCGTGCGCCGGCAAAAATCCGCACCGGTCAGTCGCGGCCCAAAGAGCCGCCCTGCTAATTCTTGCCGTTTCCGTCAGCAGAAGAGCGGAACGAAACAGAAACCGTCCGCGTCAAGGGCTGCGTTCGGCGGCGTCGCCAGTACCAAGTTGGCATTTGCAACGGCGTTTGCTTCCGGCGGTGGCCGTTGATTCGGCTTACGAGCACGGGGGCGTCCGGTCTTCGGCGGGTTGCTGACGACGCCCAAGATGCCAGTGCGTTGGAAGCGGCGCCGGCGCTGACCGACCGCCGCCAGCGAGCAGCCGACCTGCACCGCGATGTCCTTGACCCGTTCACCGGCAGCCAGTAGCAACAGGGTCCGGGCCCGGCTGATGGTGCCGCCCGGCCAGAACGGACTGGTGATGATCTCGTGGAGAAATCGAGTGTCGGTCGCCGTCAGGGTTGGGCGAATCGGCTTGCGGCCAGACATGGCGCACCTCCTTGCATCTCGACACTTCCCCCATCGTACTCCGAAATCAGGATTCCGGTTTTCACTTCCAATGGGGAGGGTGGCCTCGACCCTAGACTTCCCCGGAAGAGTTGCCTGGCCCGCGTCTCTTGGCTGTCGAATCGGTTATGTACCACTACCGGCGCGGCCGGCACGACGGACTTGGCCATGCCGGTTTCTTGGCCGGGCTGGGGCCGAGGCAACGTGGCACTCGCGGCCTTTGCCGGCGGTCTCCGGTCTAGCGGGTCTGGCCTGGGCAGGACCGCAATGTCGAGGCCGAGATGTCTACCGATCTGGAACGCGGGGAGTGGCCGAGACGCTCTGCAAGTTGAGGCTGAGCGGACGCCCCGGTTCGACTACTATCGACCACTTCCTCGATTTCAGGGGCTGTATGCGGACAATGCCTGCCAACGCCGTGCCGCCCTGCGGTTCCTTTCCGTCCCCCTTTCTCCCTCCGGCTTGTCGGCTTACACCCCCTGTCGAGGGGGTCGAAAACGGCGAGTTGTTAGCCGTCTCGATGGTGAAGTGCCCACCGGCCGAGCCTGGGCTTGCGGCCCAGTCGAGTGCACGGTCCAGCTTCACGCCAGCCCGACCGGGACCTGCGGACGAGTACTTCCCGATCGTGACCATTCCGGACGTGGTGGTGCTCCCCTGCGAAATGGAGAACCCCATCCGCCTGGAAGCTTGACCCACTGCCGGTCGGCAGGTAAAATATCGGACACTACGGCATATAGGCTTCCTCATTGAGGAAGCGTCTTACCTCCTTCCGGGCGGCCCTACACAAGCCGTTCACCAGCCCGAGAGGCAAGCCGTAGCTGTTCGGCCTTTCGGGAAATTCATGCGGTGGCCCAATGGGCCGCCGCCGCCGAACGGTGTTCGGCGTCAACAGTCTTGCGGAAACCTAACGGCGCAATCGCTGCGTCCGTACCTCATCCGTTCCGCAAGACAAATCCCTGTTTCACGTTGTGCATTCGGCTGCTTCTCGTCGCGCCTTGCTGCGCGTTCAAAATCAGCCGAACCGACTGGCATCACACCGCCGGTCATCACCCCAACGGGAGAGTCACCCGCTGCGCGGAGCCGTGGTGCCAGCTGGCGTCGTCCTTTCAAGCAATCGGTTGTGCCAGAAGGGGAGGAAAAAATGTCGAGTAAGCAACGCAAGGCCCAGGCGGCCAGACCCCTGTATTCCACCCCACGAAAATTCCGGGTGGAGTGCCAGGAGGAAGCGCATTGGCTCCAGTTTAACAAAAAAGGTCGGCTGGTACGCCGCAGTCATACCCAGGACGAACTGAGGCGCGAAAGGGAGATCCAGGAACTGGGAGGCGACCCCGTGTATGCATGCACGGAGGCGGTTCGGCTGTTGGAGTCCGTACTACGCTCTCGTTTCGTGAGTGACATCGACCGGCTTCCGGTCGAGTTGCAGAAGGTGGCCAAGCGGGTAAAGGCGCGCCGGCGCTATGCCAGGGATAAGACCAGGCCAGGCATCGACCTGACCAGTGTGCCGTTTATTCGACGACCCGAGGGTGTGGCCAGGCTCGTCAATCACCTGCTGACGAGTCGGCTTCACATCCGCCGGGGCGACTTTAGCCCCACCATGGTGAAGCAGGCAGACTTCGGAGGGTATGAACTGCACGCCGAGTCGTCGAAGGGGATCCACAAGATTCCGATCGACCTTCTCTGGTTACACGTCATCTATCGGCAAGGAGTTGCTTTGCTTGGTGGAGGCCTTACATTGGCGCTTTACTCGGCCGGCGCGGGGGTTTGGATCGCTGACCAAATCGTCCCGTGCCCTTTGCCGGGCGGCGGCCGGTTTGTTTTCGGGCGTCGACAAGTCCGCTGTACTCCCACATCGGAGGGCTGGATGATGTTGCCATAGCATCTTCGTTCCGTTGGCATCCCCCTCCCCGGGTCCCCGTTGAGCAGGAATGATTGCCGAACCATCCGTTTCCGCCAACAAGCAGCGGCATGTACACCAACCTGCCCACGCCGCGCCCGCCACAGGGGATGCCCAGGTTGGCTCGGGGCGCGGTTCACCACGGCAGCGAGGCACGGTCGCGCCGTCAACCTTGCAAGCTCGCGCTGGTCCCCTTGACGTGTCGGCACCCAGCGCCTACGCTTATCTTGCCCAACCATCCTTGAGCCTTCGGGCTCCATCCGGGGCGGCCATCGAACCCGCCCCTTACGTCTTGCCCAACGCCCAGCCAGGTCACACTCCTGACCTGGGGACCGTTCTGTCCGCAAGACGTTTCCGGTTGAACTACTTCTGTCGCTCTGCTCCGCGCGCCTGGCCCTGCGCGCTTCGGGCAGGCGACCGGCGGAATCTGCCGCAGGGCAAGACCGCCGGCAAGTAACCATTGCGGCGGCGTCCGCGACGCCTCCCGCGAACGGAAGGATGGACCGCCATGAGTCACACTTTGAAGACCAAATTCGCCCATCGACCGGCAGCCAAACGCAACCATCAAAGAACCTCTACAACCTCTACAGGCAAGAACGGGACGAAGCGCGTAGAGGGTGTAGAGGGTACGCGCAAGAAGCGCGGCAAGCCCGAATACCACTGGCAGATGGAAGCCGGTCTCGACAAGAACTTCTCCCGCCTCGGCAAGCTCCTGGCCGGTCTGGGCCTGCCGCTCTTCCGGCACCCCGACGGCGGGCTGGTGTTCGTGGATGACAACCGCCCCCGGCGGATCACCACGGCGAAGGAACTCGCACCGTTGCTGATCGACCACGTCCGCATCGCAGTCATCAAAAGCGGCAAGTACCACGCCGACCGCATCGGCGAGCCGAGCCTCCACAGCATGCTGCACTCCCGCTCCTTCCTCAACAACTTCGCCAAGGTCGAAGACGTGGTGACGACCCCCGTCGTGCTGAGCGACTACACCGCGTCGCAGCCCGGCTACAACGCCAAGGACAGCATCCTGTACCTCGGGCCGGCGGTCGCTACCCGCAAGGGCCACGGCACCATCGACCAGTTCCTCGACGTCATGGGCTGGCAGAGCGATGCGGACAAAAGCAACGCCGTCGCCGCCTTGCTGACGGTCCCGTTCCGTCACCATTTCCCCGGCGGCAAGCCCCTGGTGCTGGTGACGGCCACGAAGTCCCACGCCGGCAAGGGCACCCTGATCGACTTCATCCGGGGCAAGACCGCCAAGGCCGAGATCAACTACGAGGACAAGGATTGGCCCATGCAGCGAGCACTGCACGAGCAGGTCCTGCAACGGCCCGAGATCGGGGTGATCAACTTCGACAACGTGCGGACCGACAGTTCGGGCCGGGGCAAGATCATCCGCACCGGGTTCCTGGAGGCTTTCATCACCAACGTTGAGGTCATCTTGAGTTCGGCCACGGGCCGGAACAAGCCCATCCGCACCACGAATAAGTTCGTGGTGCTGCTCAACACGAACGAGGGTTCGCTGTCGATCGACCTGCTCAACCGGTCATTGCCGGTCCGACTCGCCCCACACGGCGACCTGACCGAGCGCATCGCAAAGGCCAAGGCGAAGCTGGGCGGGGACGTCAAGCACGAATGGCTGCCGGCCCACCGCGACCAGATCGAAGCCGAGCTGTGGGGCATGATCGAGCGATGGGTCAAGGAAGGCAAGCCGCTCGATAAGGCCGTGAAGCACCCGATGGGACCGTGGGCGGCCACGATTGGCGGCATCCTGCAAGTCGCCGGCTTCAAGGATTTCCTGGCGAACTACGCCACTACTCGTGCCGTGGCCGACCCGATTCGCGAAGCGCTGGGCATCCTGGCGTTTCACGCCGGCAAGAAGCCGAAGCGCTCCCGCGAACTGGCCAAGATCGTCGTCGCGCAGGGTCTGGCCAAGGTGCTACTGGTGGGAGCCGATCCCGCCAATGAGGCAGCCTGCGAACGTGCTATGGGCGTGCTGCTCTCCCGCTACGTTGGCGAATCGTTCACGGCGAGCACGGCTCGGGAGAAAATCCCCTACCGGCTCAAGAAGGCAAGCAAGCGGTGGGAGAAAGGCTTGCCCCACTTCCGGTATACCTTCGAGGAAGGCACGCGAGTGGCCATCAAGAACGGTGAGCATGCCGGAGTGGTCTTGGAGGAGCAGGCGGCCGGTTGATCTTGCCGAGGAGCTGCGCCATCGCAGATCGTCCAAGGCGCCTTCGAGTGAAATCCAACGCTTTCTGCCGCACTATCCAGAAAGGCAGCCCGATTAGATCGGACACGGTCGCCAACGTCAGCCACTTGACATGCCGTGCCTAGCTGAGTGAAATGGGCTGATCGGGTAGCACCGACAGTCCCTGACAAAGGGAAGTAGCGAGGTCATGCGCATTACCCTGCGCTCGCGGGGGTGGTGCGCATGGCCTTTTTTCGTTGATCGATGGACCGCCGCTGGGTTTCTCGCTACTCGGTGCTACCCGTGGACGCGAGCCTCAGCCGGCGGTCCACCTTAATCCTACGCGCACCGAAACCTAAACGCCACGGCCGCCCTCCGGGGCGGTAACCGTGGGTTTTCCTTTAGCCATCACACGCCATCCTGGAGGACCCCACCGTGGTTCGCTCACTGCACTGCGCCCAATCACTGATGTCATCCTGTCGAGCCACATTGCTAATCTGCATGGTTGTTGCAGTGGTCCCGGTCTACGCGCAGACCGCGACGAAGAAGCAGCCCGTCCCTGCCGCCGACGCCCAGGCCAAGGCCGAAAAGCTCATCAAGGAACTTTTCAAGGACGACTACGCGAAGAAGAAGCCAGCCGACATGCTGGCGTTGTCGGCCAAGCTGCTGGACCAGGCGAAGGAGACCAAGGACGACCCCACCGCCCGATTCGTGCTGCTCCGCGAAGCCCGCGACCTCGCGGGGCAGGCCGGTGACCTGCCGCAGGCACTGCGCGTTGTCGACGAAACAGCTCGCGAGTACGAAGTGAACTTGTCAGCGCTCAAGGCGACGGTCCTTGAAGCGGCAGCCGGACTTCCCGCCACTCCCACGCTCTCGAAGACGATTGCCGAGACGGCCCTGGAGGTGATCGAAGACGCACTCACGGCCGATGACTTCGAGGCCGCCGCGAAGCTACTCAAGGTGGCCGACGCCGCCGCCCAGAAGGCCAAGAGCGTGCCGCTGGTCAGTAGCGTGCAGGCCAAGGGCAAGCAGGTGGAAGCCGTCCGCAAGGACTTCGAGCAGGCCAAGGTCGCTGCCGAGAAGCTGGCGAAGGACCCGAAAGACGCTGAGGCCAGCGCCGCCTACGGCAAGTACCTGTGTCTGCGCAAGGGCGACTGGGACAAGGGCCTGGCCCTGTTGCTTGAAAGCAACGAAGCCAAGTTGAAAGAGCTGGCGGTGAAGGAACTGCGTAATCCCACCGAGCCTGCTGACCAGATCGACCTTGCTGAAGGCTGGCTGGCTTACGGCGGCAAGCAGGCTGAGCCGGACAAGACCATCTGGCTCATGCGCGCCTACCACTGGTTCCGCCAGGCCCGGCCGAAAGTCACTGGGCTGACGAAGACGAAAGTAGACAAGGCGATGGCATCGTCGCCACGCCACTATCTGACCGACCTGGACGAGTTCGACGTCAAGCTCGGCCCGTGGAAGCTCGGCAAAGGCAACATCGGCAACTCCGATGGTACGCCGATCACCGTTCGCGGCCAGCGCTCGCCCCTGAGCTTGTGTTTGCACTGCCCGGAGAACGATTATTCGGCCGTGAAGTACCGGCTGGGCAAGACCGCGAAGACCTTCCAGGTCCGAGTCGGTATCGACGAGGCGGTCGGCGGTCCCCAGACGCCGGTCACGTTCACGGTGCTCGGAGACGGCAAGTCGCTGTGGACGTCGCAGCCGGTCAAGGTCTCCGGCAGCTGGCAGAGCTGTAGTATCAGCGTCGTGGGCGTCGAGGTCCTGGAGCTGCGCGCCCATTGTCCGGGCCGCCCCGGTGGGGCTTACGCCGTCTGGGTCGAGCCGCAGGTGCTGCGCTAATCGCGAGCCGCGCCGTTCGCTGATGGCTAAAAGCGAAGTCCCGAGGCGCAGCAACCGCCCGCCCAGCGGTGCATCGGCCGAAGCCGATCTGCCGCTGGGCGGGCCGAATGTGGCGACGATCAACGGTCGTCGTGGTCGACACCGTCGGGGCCATTGCTTGATGGCTGTAGGCCGGCGACCGGGCCGCGCCTGGTCGGCCGCTGCGTCCGGCTGGTGGGGAACGGCAGTAGCATGGACGAACCCGGCCGGCAGTAGTCGATGAGCTTGGGACCGAAGTAGCCGGCGACGGCGCCGACGACGGCGCTGGCGGCGATGAGCAATACGCGGTACATGACTTGTACTCCTTGAGAAAAGGGTCCAGGCGTGGACCAGGGATCAATAGTTCGCGTGGTAGCCACCGATGAACTGGTGCGTCACGCTTTCGCGCAGGTAGGTCAAGAACTCCCCGACCTCGGCTAACAGCGCACAGCCGAGCTCGCCGTTCTCCATCAGCACTCGGAGTAACCAGTCCGAGTAACAGACCGCCACAGCGGCGAGCCCGCGTGCGAGCAGCGCGACGCTGAACAGGATTGCGTGAGACACAATCGCCTCCTCTTTCTGAGAATCAGGTCAACGGTGTCGCGTCAACCAAGGGACACGCCGAACAGACCGATGGCCAGCATGAATTGCAGCAATGGCTGTCGCCAGAACAGCACCGTGCCGAGAATCGCCAGCGGCCAAATCAGTAGCGAGGCGCCAAGGCTCATCCGCTCGATGCCGTGCTCGACGGCCGCTTCGTCATTCGGCGACAAGTACGAACGCACCGTCCCGACGACGGCGTGGACCGTGGCCCGCAGCAGCGGCCCCACGGTCTGGACCGCGCCGACAACCAAGTGCGCGATGCCGGCCACTGGCTGCTGAATGAGTTTGTCGTAGGCGAACGCTGCAATCCGCGCGAGGAGCGCGGGGGCGGGGGAATGGTTGAGAATTGGTAGCACGGACGGACTCCTTTCGATGGGCGAAGGTGATTGGTCATATCAAGCGGATCGCGGCCACGGCTGCAAACGCTGCAAACTGCCCAAGGCCGAGTGCAATGCCCGCCGCTGCCGCTTCTCTTGCTTGAGCAGGGCGACGACCTGGTTGACGTGACCGAGGGCTTGCCGCAGCGACTCTTGCAGGGCGATGGCTTCGGACAGAAGAGGGTCGCCCGTGCCAGGGGAATTGGTGTCCGGCGAGTGGATGTGACCAGGCGGGCCATGGAATGTCGGCATGGGAGTGGTCCTTTCATCGGGGCGAAACTGAAGTGGTTGCAATCGGAAATGAGCAAGTCGAAGGGACTACGCGACCTCGGCCGGATCGGCGGTGTACGTTTCCCAATCCGTCTTCAGCTCAAATCTGCGCTGAGAAATTCTGGATGAGCTGAGCTTATACTTCCTAGCCAGGTCGAGCGTCCGATGGCCGATCATCATGTCGCCGATGAGCTTCCGATCCCGCCGGCTGTACGTTTTGACCCACGAGGGAAAGTCCACGCGGAAAGCGGCCATCTCCGAGGGGTCGCGGTCAGGCGTCTCTGCCAACGCTTCCGCCAGCGGATTCGTGGTCAACGTCTCGTAGTCCGGCAGCTTGCCGACGCAGAAGCCATGCCGCTGCTGGGCACGTTCGCTCATCGCGTCCTTGGCCGGAAGCTGGCCGCAGACGCGCCGACCACTGCGAACGGCCTTTGCCGCAAATGACGCCAATGCGGTCGGCCAGTGGGTCGCGTCCTTGCCTTGCTCGGCGATGCGAAGGAACCAGCGCCACGACAACGCGATGGCTTCGCTGACGAGGTCGCTCCTCTTCTCCTGGCACGCGACATGCCTGAAGTAGACGCGGAAGTGCTGCTTGAGGCGGGGGAGGATGCTGAGGAACTTGTTCTGCAACTGTTCGAGGGCACGACCGGCAGGGACGTGAATCGGTGAGAGCATCGGGGATCACCTTTCGCGAAAGGCCATCCCCATGCCAGGGGATGGCCGGGTTAAGGAACCCGGTTCCCTGGCACCTCGCCAGTGGAAGCCGCAAGGGCGCGGCTAGGTGCCGTGCCCTTGCTTGATACTGACGCAGTTGTGCCTTGAAATCAGCACGGAACGAAGTTGAGCATTCCGAGCGAAAACTAATGGTTCTCGACCCGTGCTACCCTTTATGATTTGAGATGATCGCAGTCGGATAGCGAACCGACTCCTCGGCAATCGCACCGCTTCAGTATTGTGCGCCCTGCTCGGCCAGTTGCCGCTTCCGCTGCTTGTAATCCGGCAACACCCGCTCCAGCCGGCCCCAGAACGCCTCATCGTGCCGTGGCTCTAGCAGGTGGACCAGTTCGTGTGCGGCGACATACTCGATCAATGTCGGTGGTAGTCGGATTAGGCGCCAGTGAAAGTTCAACACTCCACCCTCGGTACACGACCCCCAGCGGTTCCCCAGATCGCGGACCCGGACCTCATTCGGCTCTTTCCCGATCCGGGCAGCAAGCTGGTCCACCCGCTGCCGGAGCCAGACGAGTGCGTGCTCGGTGTACCAACGAGTGAACAACTCGGCGGCGTGAGGCAGTTCCCTTCGTGGCAGGACGAACCGCCCACCGGTCAGTCGCAACCGGGCCGTCCCGTTGACCTCGACGTTGTCCGTCAGCAACAGACGGTAGCTTCGACCCAGGTAGTGAAACCCCTCTCCGGAGATGTATTCCTTCTTGGGGGGTGTCTGGAAGAGCATCGCCTTCTCGGCGAGTTTGGCGAACACCCAGAACAGCTTTCGGCACACCACTTTCTCGACCTGGCCGAGCGGCGTTGCCTCGGGCGCGGTCACGGTCAGGTCGCCGTCCCGCTCGACCGTGATCCCCACGGTTCGGCGCCGGCGGCTGCGGATCAGGGTGAAATCCAGCCCTTCCAGGTGCAGCGTCTCGTTCATGCAGCCAACCGGGTGTGAAGGGCGCGGGCGAGTTGAAGGACTCGGTCGGCAATCGCTTGCAGTTTCTCGAACGGAGCCAAATCCTTGCTATCGAGATAGTTGACCACCCAGCCACGTAACTGATCCTGGGCCGGCTTGTTCCGCCAAAAGTCCACGCGACACAAGTGCTTTTTCAACTCGCCGGTCAACTCCCGACACGCCGTCTTGATCGCTTGCTGTCGTTCCGCTGGGATCTCGGCGCCAATCTCCTCGGCGAGCACGCGGTAGAAGGGAGCCTCCCGTAACGTATCGAGGCCGGGGACCTCTCGATTCTCGACCTTTCGCAAGTCCTCGGTGAACTGCCACAGGCTGCCGGCCAAAGCGTCCCAGTCATCATGGAACTCCTTGAGGATCTCCTCCAGCCGCTCACTCAACCTCTTGTAGTGGGCCGGATCTTCGGCCATGTGGACGCTGATGTGATACCGGGCGGCGTGCTCCATCTCCGACGCCTTGGCCCGGCTCGAACCGGCCCCCTGCACCACCTTCGGGAAGTTGACGTCGAGAATGGAGATGGGTGGTACCTTCGGGTCGATCCCCTTGGCCCGGACGTACTGGTCGATCAGCGCTTCCACTCTCGGCCCTGCTCCCCGGACGTTGAGCTGGCCGTCCCGGTAGCGGTTACTCGCCTGCATGTTGATGAGGCCGAGCTGCCTCGCGTCCCGCGTGAAGGGCAATCCTTCCGGGCGGGGTAACAGCATGTCCAGGGCTTCGAGAAACAGCCGCAGCTTGACCGTGAACTCGGCCCGCGTCTTGATGTCGGCGAGCAGGTCCACGCACTCGGCCCGCTGCTTGTAGATGTCCAGCCCTTGGTCGCGGAAGACGCCCATTACGTCCCGGTGCCGGTCCTCCAAGGTGGGCAGGTCGTCGAGCAGCCGGCGCATTACCCCCTCGCGGTCGGTCTGGCTGTACACCGCCAGCGCCTCACTTAGGTTCTTGGCCACTCCGCAGTAGTCCACGACCAGCCCACATCCCTTGCCGGGGTAGATTCGGTTGACGCGAGCGATGGCCTGGAGCAACTCGGCCCCCCTCATCGGCCGGTCCAGGTACAGCGCCTGCTCGACCGGGGCATCGAACCCGGTGAGCAGCATGCTCTTCACGCAAAGGATGGCCAGCCCGTGCTGCTTGTCCAGGTCGTCTGCGACCAGGGGCATTTTGAACCAGCCCTTCTCCCCGACCCGTTGCTCGGTCTTCGCCGGATCGCTCCACTCCTTCCAGCCCGCCGAGTCGTTTTGTTCCCCGGAGATGACGGCCGCGATCTCGATCCGTCTCAGGGTGTCCAGGTGAACGTGGGCGCGGGCGAGGAACTGTTCCTCGGGCGTCAGCTCGGCCTGCACCTCGGGCGACAGGCCGAGCAAGTTGGGGGGCAGCTTCTCCAGCTTCTGGATCAGCTCACTGAGTTCACTCGCCAGTGCGTCCCGGTAGCGAACTGCTGCTTTCCGACTGACTGCGACGACCTGCGCCTTTAGCCCGCGTGGCAGCACGTTATCGATGTAGTGCCGCAGCATGTGCGCGGCCTTCGTGGCGATGAGCTGCTGAGCCTCCAGCAGCTTGAAACGGTTGGCGTACTTACCCTGGATAGCCTTCCGGTCCTCGGGAGTGCGGTCCTTGAAATACTCGTCAAATAGCCCGTCGATGGAATGACCGTCGACAATGACGCCCTTCGCCTCCCACCCCTCGTACCTGATCGGCAGGGTTGCCCCGTCCGCCTCGGACTGCTTGAGCGTGTAGGTGTCGAGGAATGGACCGAAGATCTCCTCGGTCTTCTTCTTATCCTCGTCGAGGATTGGCGTGCCGGTGAAGCCGACCATGGCACAGTTGGGCATGGCCCGCCGTAGGTTGGCGTGCAGGGTGCTGGCATGCGAGCGGTGCGCCTCGTCCACCAAGACCAGGATCTCGGTTGATTCGTTCGCGACCGGGAACGGCTCAGCCTCGGGCTCGTCTTCGACCTCCTCCGGCCCCCGGTACTTCTGGATCATGGCGAAGACGAGGTCAGGGCCGGTCTCACTCAAGATCTCTTGCAGCTTCGTCGCCGACGTCGCCTTGCGGGGCTCCTCTCCCGACAGAACGGCGCTCGCGGAAAGCTGCTCTTGCAGGTCTGTACGGTCGGTGACGACCACGACCTTGAACCGCCGCAGGTCGGGCAGGGAGCGCAGGCTCCGCACCAGGAAGGTCATGGTGAAGCTCTTGCCGGACCCCTGTGTGTGCCAGACGATCCCGCCCCGGGTGTCATGGTCACCGTCCTGCTCTCGGGTCTGACCGATGCGCAGCCGCTCGACCACCTTGTGAACGGCCCGGAACTGCGGATACCGGGCGAGAAGTTTGACCGTCTTGCTGCCATCCCTCTTGAACAGGATGAAGTGCCTGACCACGTCGAGCAGATGGACCGGGCGCAGCAGGCCCGCCGCCAGCGTCTGTTGGCCGGACAGCTCACCAACAACGCCCAGTTCGCCCTTCACCTGTTCGGGCGTTAGCGGGGCCACGTCCTTCCACTCGGCGAAATGCTCGGGCGCGGCACCGATGGTGCCCACCTCGGCCCTGTCGCCGCAGGTCGAGATCAGAAGCTGATTTGTGGCAAAGAGCGCCTCCGCGCCCTCTTCGTCGTCGATCCAGTCCCGCTGGTTGGTGTACCGCAGGAGCTGCTCAATCCCCGCAGCCATCGGGTCGTTGATCGACGGACTCTTGCACTCGATTACGGCCAGCGGGATGCCGTTCACGAAGAGGACGACGTCGGGGATGATGATCTCTCGGCCATCGACGCGGAACTGTCGGACCACCAGAAACTCGTTCCGCTCCGGGTAGTCGAAGTCGATGAAGCGGACGGTTCTCCCACGCTCGCCATCCAGCCCGTCGACGCTGACCCCTTCGAGCAACAGCCGGCTGGTCTGCTCGTTGAATTCGGTCAGCCTGGAGCCGGGCAGTCGCAGCAGGCTGTTGATGGCTGACTGGATGCGGGTATCGTCGAGCCACTCCTGGCCACTGTTGTCGAGGTTGATCCGGCGTAGCGCTGCCGCGAGCCGCTTTGCCAGAATCACCTCACGGAAGGTAGAGCGCTCGGTGAACTCGGGAACTTCTGGGTCGCCGTCGAGGGTGGCCCACC
This sequence comes from Planctomycetia bacterium, assembly GCA_016795185.1. Taxonomy (GTDB): domain Bacteria; phylum Planctomycetota; class Planctomycetia; order Gemmatales; family Gemmataceae; genus JAGVLI01. The sequence continues at coordinate 13,369 of JAEUIF010001176.1, forward strand.
CGAGCGTTTCCAGCGTTTGCACCAGGGGTGATTCGACCAGAGTGTACTCGTCGTCGGCGTTCATGGCGGCTGCTCCTCGGTGTCACACGCGAACCCACCCCGTCAGCAGGTCGTTCATCAGGCCCCGCTTCTGGAGCTTGAGCTTGTCGCGGTAGGCTTCTTCGGCCCGGATTCGAGCGTCGTGAGCCTGGACCACATCGACAATGGCTTGCTGCTCTGAAAGAGACCTGGGTATCCGCACAACGATCCTGGCGAAATCTCGGTGATAAAGGCGAAGCCGGTCATCCGTCAAGCCACGCGATCTGTTGTGGAACTTCTGAATGGTGTCAGGCAACTTGAATAAAAGGTAGGCAAACGCTGGCACCACGCCGGTCGGCACGACCACTACATAAGCCGGGCTGAGCAAGCAGTCTTCGTCAGCAAGGCCGCATGCCCCCTGCCACATGCGCATCATGTTGTAAGCAATGTCACCTTTCCGCGCCAGAAGGTGCTGTTCGGGCAGCAAGCGGGTCTCGACACGACGATCGTGTGTATTTCGAGGTAGCAGGCCGTCGTACATTGTGACTGCCATTGTGGGCAGTCCAGGATAGCCACGATCCCGACGAAGCGGCGTGAGTTCTCCGAGGGTGCATTCCCTGAACTGCTTGGGGTGAGCGACGGGCTCGCGAAGTCGGCCCTGTTCGTCAAGGCCGCGCGTCAGCAGGTCGTGCAGAAGCCCAGTCTTCATCCACCGCAGTTTGGAGATCAACGCCCCGGTCTGCCGGATGGCGGCGTCCGCCGCGTCGAGGATGTCGGCGATCTGGTGCTGCTGGTCGCCATCTAGTCGCGGGATACGGAAGCGTGAGAAGAACTCAGCCGCAACTCGCTGTTGGCCGGCAGACCCAATCATCATCGACTCCGCTTTTCGCCGCAATGCCTCCCATTGGGTGACGTGGTACACGAAGCGGGGCTGGTTCCCCGGCTTTGCCCGAAGGACGTGGAACTCGGTGGAACCGAAGCCGACCCCACTCTCAAGTCCAACTGCGAACGTGCCCTTCCCGTTTTCCATGCAAGGCGTGATTTTGGCGAAGAGGATGTCGTGTTCCTGAAACGGTGTATAGCCAGCCCCGATCTCGCCCAAATGCCGGCTCTGCTTGTTTACCCACTCGCCGGAGTCCGACACGTCAGCCATCGGAATGAACGATACTCGGGCGGAGGCCGGAGGACGAGACGCCTTCAAAGGTGGGTTCACCTCAGCGACATCGGTGATCGCCACGGTCGCTGGATCAGCGGACATAACCTAACTCCCTCATGAACCTAGTCATCCGTTCCGTCGCCGCCGAACGCTCGCTTTCAATGTCTCGCATCGCCACCCGGTACTTTTCCCACAGCCCTTCGAGGAACTTGGCGATCTGCTGCCGGTGGGCCGCGACGTATCGCTCCAGTTGCTCGGCAAAGGCGTCACGTTCCAGCTCTAGCACCAGCTCCCGCCGTCCGTCCGTCGCCAGCTTCTCATTCGCCGAGTCCAGCCGACGTAGTAACTCCTCTTCGAGCAGTTTCACCTTCTTCCGAGCGGCAGTCAGTTCTTTCTTCAGGCCCCTCAACTCCTCCTCCGAAATGTCAGC
>JAEUIF010001201.1 GCA_016795185.1 Planctomycetia bacterium
CCAGCCGCGACGGATGCGCGAATCCGTAGTGCGCGGGCGCTTCGACCTTGCTGTAGGTCAGCCGATAGTCCTTCGTGAAGTAGAGCGGCCGGTCGGTCTTGAGTTCGTAGAAGCGGGCGAGCGTGCCGTCCGCCAGGCGCAGCTTGCTGAGATAGGCCGCGGCGCGCGGGATCGGTTCCAGGTACTTGCGGTCCCCTGTTTCGCGGTGCAGCAGCAGCAAGGTTTCGAGCACATCTTGCGATTCCAGCCCGGTGACGGCCGGCGGCTCGAACTTGCGGTCCCAGACCGGCTGCATCTTGCGGTCGTACTGCTGCGCCCAGGCCGGTTGCGGCGCGGGCAGCTGCGCGAGCAGTAGGAACTCGCCGCCGCGATCGGCGGCGTCGCGATACTTGCGCTCGCCATAAATGCGCCAGGCCAGCAGCAGTGTGGCGATGGCGTTCTGCGTGATGCGGTCGTTGAGCATGTAGCAGCCTGTAAAGTCCTTGGTCCAGGTCCGCGACCATTCCTTCGGGACCGACGCCGCCATTACGGGGTAATGTTCGACCGATGGCGGTTCCGTGGGAAAGCGGTCGTAGTTGTGCGACCAGGCCCCGATCGGATACTGGGCATTGAGCAGCGCGGTCAGGCCGTACTCGGCGGCCTCGTGAATCTCCCGGTCCTTGAAACCCAGGGCGCGGTCGACGCGCATCAGTAACCGCAGGGCCGCGGGCGTCGTGTCATCGTCGAGCAGGGTCATGTCGTCCTTGTGTTGCCGCTGCTTCCAGACGTCCCAGCCGCCCGGCGCGGGGGTCTTCGGCAGGGCCGCCAGGTTCAGTTTCGCGCCCGCGCGATAGGCGAATTCGCGGCGTGCTGGCGGGTCGAACTCGATGCGATAATGCCAGCCACCGGAGCGCAGCTGGCCCTTCACCAGCGCCCGCGCCGCGTCCTCGGCCGCTTTCAAGTGCAGCGCCTCGCCGGTGGCCTCATGGGCGTCGAGTAAGGCCAGGCCCACGGCGGGCGTGCCCGGCGGCTGCACCCAAATGGTGTCCGGCCCGCAGCCCCCCTCACCGTTGCGGAGCTTGCCATCGACGCCGGAGGTCCACGCATAGCCGCCGTGCCGGGCGACCTGGCCGTGCATGAACTTGGTCGCCTTGCGCAGCGACTCGACGACCTCGGCACGACGGGGCGGTTCCTGCGCGAGGGCTGGACTGCCCAGGACCAGGCAGACCAGGAAAAGACCGTGACGGTTCATGGAGCCAGTTCTCCGCTGGGTGGCGACGGGCAGATTCCGAGCGAGCGGCCGGCGGACGCCCACCGCTCGCCCGCCTGAATACTGGCCGCTTACGGCTCCCCGCGTCCGCGATTCCGCAACAAAAAAGGCCCGAGGCTGCCGGTGCAACCTCGGGCCGGAGTTTCGATCCGGTCGGTTACTTGTCCTTCTTCTCTTCCACCTTGCTCTTCACGTTGACCGAATCGGTCCCGACGACCTTGGCGGCCTTGTCCGAAACCTTGTTCGCGAGCAGGCCGCTGGGGTCGCAGCCAGCGGCGATGGCCGCGATCTTGCCGCCCTTCTCGATCAGGAAGTTCGTCGGCATGGTCTTCGTCTGGAAGACGTTCCAGCTGTCGCCCTTGCTGTCCACGGCGTAGAGCATGTTCAGCTTCTTGTCCTGGGCATACTTGGCGACCTTGGCATCGGGTTCCTTGAAGATGAACAGGCAGGTCAGCCCCTGGTTCTTGTAAGCGTCGTTGATTTCCTGGAAGTAGGCCAGTTCCTTGTCGCAACCGGAGCAGCCGCACGTCAGGCGCAACAGCACCGGCCCCTTGGCGGTCAAGTCGGCCAGGCTGACTTCCTTGCCGGACTGGTCCTTCACCTTGTAAGCCGGGGCCGCAGCGCCGACTTCGACCTTGGCCGGCGGGTCGGCGGCATACGCAGTCAACGCAATCCCCAGGATGACGAGCAGCAGACTGGAACGCAGCAGGCGGGCCATGACTACCTCCGTGGCAGGAGTGTGGTGAGAAGGCGGGAAAGCGAACGCAGTGGTGATGATCCTATCGTCGTACCAAGCGGACTGTCAAAGGATTTCCGGAATCCCAGGACGCAATAGCCTCCGAGAACGGGGACAGGACTCT
>JAEUIF010001218.1 GCA_016795185.1 Planctomycetia bacterium
GAACAAGATCAAGGGGGCGGCGGCGGGGTTCTGCCTGCGGCCGATCGCGCTGCGATAAATCAACTTTTAGCGCGGTTTGCGACCGGCTGGAGCGGTCCGCACAGCGGACCCTACGAAATCACCGTAGGGTCCGCTGTGCGGACCATAGCGTCCGGTGCTCCATTGATCTGCGAAACGCTCTAAACGTTTTGATTGAGCGCCTTCACCAGCGCTTCGACGAAGAAATGGTCGCCCCAGGCGACGGATTCGTCCACGCCCAGGTTCTTGTGCTTGTGATAGACGCCGTGCAGCAGGATCCCCTCCCACCCCGGCACGCTGCTGGCCAGGAACTTGTCCGAACAGAGGGATTGCAAGATGGTCAGCGCCGCCTGGCGGTAGCGCTCTTGCTCCGCGCCGTCGAGCGGCGCTTCGGCCAGGTCGAACAGGCCGCTGGCCGTGATGGCCGCCGCCGAGCTGTCCCACAGCGGCGGATCGTCCAGCGGCGCGTCGTAATCCCAGTAGGGCACCAGGCCGGGCGGCGTGCGCCGCAGGTAGTATTCGGCGCAGCGGCGGGCGGTTTCGAGAAACTCGCGCTCCCCGCTCAGCCGATGCGCGGCGGTGAAACCGTAGAGCGCCCAGGCCAGGCCGCGCGACCAGGTGCTGGACGGTGAGTAGCCCTGGTGCGTGCTTTCGCGCAGGAACCGGCCGCTCGGCACGTCGAAGATGCCTTCGTGCGCGCAACCGCCGTGCGGGCGCAGCAGGTACTTTTCCGTGGTCCGGCAATGTTCGAGCGCCACCTGCCGCAGCGCGTCGTCGCCGGTGGCGTTGGCGGCCCAGAAGATCAGGCCGACGTTCATCATGATGTCGATGAACAACGATTCCGGGCCGATGAACGAAGCCAGGTAGCCGCCCGGCTGCCGGCGCAGGGCCAGCGTCCGCCCGGCGGTGATGAGCACGTCACGCAGCGCCGGATCGTTCGTCCGGTGGTACCAGCGCAGGTAGGTCGAGAAGAACAGGAAGCCGAGGTCGTGGACCTGGCGGTCGTGCTGGCGCGGCTCCAGCTTCTTGCTGTACTGCTCGGCGGCGGCGCGCCAGTGGGCCTCGCCGGTGTGCTGGTGCAGCAGCCAGAAGATGCCGGGGTAAAAGCCCTCGCACCAGTGCGTCCAGAGTTCGGGCTCCTGACGCCACCGGCCGCCGACGGTGTACATCGGGTAGTAGCCGGGGTATTGCTCCAGCAAGCGACGGCACTGACTCGCCGCAAAATCGAGGCCCCGCTGCAACTGGTTCCGCACGGACGCATCCAAGGTGGTTGACATGTGGCGCTACAATGTATGTGGAGAGTGAAGCGATGGCCGAAGAGTCACAAGAGTGCGGCACTGAAGGCGGTCTTTACCGCGAAAGCATTCTTTACCGCGAAGCGGTAGACGGTCGTCTGGCTGATTGCCGACTCGCGGCAAACCAGTCGTTTGGCCTACCAGCCGCATCACAGGTCCCAACGCAATCCCGCTTCGTGCTGCACGCAGCCCAGGCGGGTGAAGAACGGCGCGAACTCCGGGCCGCAACGCAGTAGCAAGCGGCCACAGCCGAGCTTCTTCGCTTCGTCCGCGACGTGCCGCACGAGGGCGCTGCCGATGCCCTGCCGCCGATGGTCCGGATGGACGGCCAGGTCTTCGAGGTGGCCGACCGGCGCGCCGCCGCGCAGGAACTTCCTCTCGACGAGCAGCGTGGCGGTGCCGACGATGCGCTCCGCGCCGCGGGCGACGTAAGTGCGGTGCCCGGCGCGCAGCCGGCTCTGGAAGACCAGCAGCGCAGCCTGCGGGGTCAGGCCGATTTCGCCGAGACTGCCCAGTGTTTCCAGAAAGCCGGCTTGCAGATCGGCGGCGTACATATCCCCGATGATGGCGCTCATCCGCGCACTCCAGGCGATTGGGAGTCCCCCGGTCTGCAATATGGTCCGGGGCGGGTCTGTCAAGGCGGCTGGGGCCTGCGAAGTCGCGAACGGTGCGGTAAGTGGCATTGTTTCAAAAATGGACGCCGGGCTATACTGCCCCCTCCCAAGGAAGGGCCTATTCAACCAGAACGCAGGAGGCAGCACCCGTTATGTGCGGAATCATCGGCTACGTCGGCTTCCGGGAAGCGGAACCCATCGCCATCGACGGCTTGCGTCGCCTGGAATATCGCGGCTATGACAGCGCCGGCCTGGCCACGATGACCGGCAAGCAACTGCACCTCCGCAAGCGCGCCGGCCGCGTCGGCGAACTGGTCAACTACTTGCAGGACCGGCCCGCGCCGGGCTGCATCGGCATCAGCCATACCCGCTGGGCCACGCACGGCCCCGCCACCGACGGCAACGCCCATCCGCACGTTTCCCAGGACGGCCGGGTCGCCGTGGTGCATAACGGCGTCATCGAGAATTACGCTTCCCTGAAACGACAGTTGATGGCCGAAGGAGTGAAGTTCCAGAGCGACACCGATACCGAGGTCATCGCCCAGCTGATCGCCCGCAACCTGGACGACGATCTGCTGGATGCCGTCGCCCGCACGCTGCCCATGCTGAAGGGCACCTACGGCCTGGCGGTCATCAGCCCCAGCAACCCCGAAGTGCTGGTCGGCGCGCGGCTCGGCAGCCCGCTGGTGCTGGGCATCGGCGAGGGCGAGCACTACCTGGCCAGCGATCCGACGGCCCTGGTCGGCCAGACCGCGAAGGTCGTCTATCTGCAAGACCACCAGGTCTGCATGCTGACGGCGGACAGCTATCACATCGAAGACCCGCAGCGCACGCGCGTCGAGGCGGACGTGCAGCAGATCGACTGGGACCCCGGCGAGGCCGACAAGGCGCTGTTCGACCACTACATGCTCAAGGAGATCTACGAGCAGCCCGAATCGCTGGAGAATGCCATGCGCGGCCGGCTGGCCGACGCCGATTCGAGTGCTCACTTCGGCGGTCTGAACCTCGATACGCAGCAGCTGCGCCGCGCCGAACGCATCATCCTCACCGCGTGCGGCACCAGCTATCACGCCGCGCTGGTCGGCGAATACCTCTTCGAGGAGCTGGCGCGCATCCCGGTGGAAGTGGAATACGCCAGCGAGTTCCGCTATCGCAACCCGCCGATCGACCGCAACACCATCGTCATCGCCATCACGCAATCCGGCGAAACCGCTGACACGCTGGCGGCGCTGCGGGAGTCGAAGCGCAAGGGCCATACGACGCTATCCATCTGCAACGTGGTCGGCAGCACCATCGCCCGCGAGGCGGACGGCGGCGTCTACCTGCACGCAGGGCCGGAAATCGGCGTGGCCAGCACCAAGGCGTTCACGTCGCAGGTGAGCGTGCTGACCATGCTGGCCCTCTACTTCGGCCGGATGCGGCACCTGTCGAGCATTCAGGGCAGCCGGATGATCCAGGAGCTGCGCGCGCTACCCGACATGATCCGCGCCACGCTGCGCTGCCATGATGCCGTCCAGGAAATTGCTCGCCGCTACTATCGCGTGAACAACTTCCTGTATTTGGGCCGGCAGTTCCTTTACCCGGTGGCCCTGGAGGGCGCGCTGAAGCTCAAGGAAATCAGCTACATTCACGCCGAGGGTTATCCCGCCGCCGAGATGAAGCACGGCCCGATCGCGCTGGTCGACCCGGACACGCCGTCGCTGTTCCTGATGCCGCGCGGCAGCGTCTTCGAGAAGGTGATGAGCAACCTGGAAGAGATCAAGGCGCGCGGCGGGCCGGTGATTGCCATCGCGACGGAAGGCGACGACGAAGCCGCCAGCCGCGCCGACGATGTGATCTACATCCCGGACGTGCCGGAATATCTCCAGCCGATCATCACGGCGATTCCGCTCCAGCTGCTGGCCTACCACATCGCCGTCCTGCGCGGCTGCGACGTGGACAAGCCGCGCAACCTCGCCAAGAGCGTGACGGTGGAATAAGTTCCCCAGGCCGCTGGCGGCTTCGCATTCTTGCATAGCCGCCAGCGGCCTTGTCGTTTTCCGACTGGCAGCCGTCTCCGGGGCGGGTTACGCTACAGCGAAACCTGCTGCCGTGGAGCGACTGCGTCCCATGCCGGTCATCAAGTACACCTGCCCCACCTGCACGGCGGTCATCAAGACCGGCGTGGCACTGCCTGCCGGCAAGCTCATCCGCTGCCCGAAGTGCCTGAAGGTCTTCGCGCCCACCGGCAAAGAACAGCCGCAGCCCGCGAGCCTCCTGTCGCAACCCGCGCCGCGCCCCAAGGAGACTCGTCTCGCATCTCCCGCCGCGCGGCCGAAGGAAACCCAGCTGCAAAAGCCTGCCGGGCAGAAGCCGAAGGAAACGAAACTGAGCCAGCCTCCCGGCCAGAAGCCGAAGGGCACCCAGTTGCAGCGCCCGTCCGGGCAGCCATCCAAGGAAACGAAGCTCGCGAGCGGTCAGAACGGCAACGCGCCGCCACAGAGCCGCATTCCCTGTCCGCATTGCGCCGCGGTGCTGAAGTGGCCCGGCCCACCGCCCGTCGGCAAAACCATCAAGTGTCCGAAGTGTACGAAGACCTTTGTCTTGCCGAAAGAGCCGGCGAAGCCGACGGCCACGAAGCCAGCCGCGGCGAAGCCGACGGCGGCGAAACTGGCGGCCAGTGCTAAACCGCAAACGGTGGTCCGGCAGATTCCTTGTCCGCACTGTAAGGCGAAGCTCAAGACTCAAGGTCCGCTGCCTTTCGGGAAGACGATTCGCTGTCCTGGCTGCAAGAAGACCTTCGTGCTGCACCCGCCTCGGCCGAAGCAGTCCACCCAACTGGCTCCGCAGGCTCGGCCGACCAAGCTCGCTCCGCGCCAACCCGCAAAGACCGCGCTCGCACCGGCGCGCCCCGCGCAACCCCGGCGCACGCAGCTGGCCCCGGCAGCGGTGCGCCTGGCCTGTCCCGCGTGCCGGGCCGTGCTGACCAGCAAGAAGCCGATCCCGGCAGGTGCCAGCATTCGCTGTCCGCGCTGTCGGAAGGGATTAAAACTCTCGGCCCGGCCCCAGACTCAGCCCGCTCCGAAGGCCACCGCGCAACTCACCAAACTGGCGAAGCCGCGCGTTGCGCCCGCGCGGCCGAGATCGCGGCTCCGGCTTTATGCGTTCGCTGCGTGTGCAGTTGGCGGCTTGCTGCTCGGCGTAGCCTTCGTGCTGTTCGGATTCGGGAGCCGCGCGATTCCGGCGGCGGACTGGCAGCCCTTCGCCCTGCCCGGCGGCGGCGTGCGCCTGCAATTTCCCGGCACACCCAGCGACGAGGAAGCGACCCGGCATGGTCCCGGCGTCGTGGCGGCGCGGCGCTTTGAGGTGGTCCGCACCGATGCCGACGCTCTGTTCCTGCTGGTGCGGACCGACCGTGAAGCCGACGCCACCCGGAACCTGACCTTCGCGGAACTGTACGCGCCCGAACGCGCTTACCTGCTCGGCAAGGCCCCCGGCCAGGTCGTGCGGGAAACCGACCTGACCCTCAACGGCCATCCGGGCAAGGAACTGGAAGTCGAGTTGCAAGCCGGCGGGCGAATGTTCGCCCGCACTTTCCTGGTGCGCGGCCAGCCGCACGACCGGACTTACCTGCTCGTGGCCATTGGCCATGAACTCCAGGCCGGCGCGGGCGATGCTGCCCGCTTCTTCGATTCCTTCCAGATTGATGCCCCCGCCCAGCGGCCCGACTGACCCGAGACGCCGATGCGGAAGACGCTCTACTACAAGGGCATCCAGTTGCCGCAGCTGCGGAGCTTCTGCACGGTCGCGGCTCAGGGCAGCTTTTCCGCCGCCGCGAAAGTCCTCGGCCTGTCCAAGCCCACGGTCTGGCAGCAAGTTCGTGCCCTGGAACGCGAACTGAAAGTCACGCTCGTCAAGCAGGGCGAACGCGGCATCGAGTTGACCGCCGAAGGGCAACTGCTGCTCAAGCTGATCCAGCCCCACGTCAGCGGACTCGATTCCCTGGTCCGCCTCTTCGAGACCCAGCGCGCCGAGTTACAGCAAACGCTGACCATCGTCTCCACGCCCTACCTCATCTCGCACCATTTGCCGGCCGTGATCGAAGACTATGCCGTCCGCCATCCCTCGGTGCGCCTGCACCTGCGGACGGACGCCTGGACCGACCACGTCGTCGGCCTGATTGACCAGCGGCACGCGGACCTCGGGATCGCCCCCTACCTGCGCGATGAAACCCGCCAGCCGACGCTCGAATACGTGGACCTCTTCGACCTGCAATTCACCCTGTTGACGGCGCGGCACCACCCGCTGAGTCGCAAGCGGCGCGTGACGCCCGAAGACCTGGTGCAGTTCCCGATCATCAAGGCGTCGAGCTATAACCAGCGGGCGCTGGAAGCCCTGCTGCGGCGGCACAACCTACTCGAACGCATGCACGTCGTCATGGAAACCGGCAGCACGGACATCATTCTCAAGTACGTGGCCCTGGGTATCGGCGTGGCGGTCCTGTACATGGGCGGCAAGGAGGAACCACCACCGTCCGGAGTGCATGCCCGTCCGTTCGACACGGATGAAACCGCGCCCCTGACGGTGGCGATGATGGTCCGCAAGGGCGCGTACCTGGCGGAGCACGTCCAGGACTTCTGCCAGACGGTGCGCCGCCTGCTGGCGGAATGACTTTGAGTTCGTAGTTCCGCCTTCAGGCG
>JAEUIF010001269.1 GCA_016795185.1 Planctomycetia bacterium
GCCAGGACGACGGGCTGTCCCTCTATGTCCTGCAACCCGACGGCACGTTCCGCCGCGAAGCCGGCCCGCTGGTCAGCGGCACGCTACCGGTGCGCCTGGCCGCCGCGGACCTCAACGGGGACGGACTCGACGATCTGATCGTGGCCTGCGCCGGTTCCAGCAACATTCTGATCTACTACCAGACGGCGGCCGGCGCTTTCAGCGCGAAGCCGCAATTCAGCGTCGGCGTCGGCGTCAACCCGACGATGATCCAGACCATGGACGTCAATGGCGACGGCCGGCGGGACGTCGTGGTGGCCAACCAGGCCTCGGGCGACGTCAGCGTCCTGCTGAACACGGCCGCCGGCTTCGCGCCCACCGACCTGCGCTTTCGCGCCGGCGTCGGCCTCTACGGCCTCGGTACGTTCAACGGCGCGCCGGTGGTGCGCTCGCTCGAAGGCACGAGCAGCCTGGCGAGCGGGGACTTTACCGACGACGGTCGAGTGGACCTGATCGTCGGCAACGCGGGCGCGAATTCCCTGGCGCTGCTGCGCGGCGACGGGCGCGGCGGCTTTCTCAACCCTACGGCCGCCGACACGGTGCTGCTCGCCAGCGAACCGCTGCTGGTGGTGGCCGGCCGCTTCAACGGCGACGCCCACCTCGACCTGGCGGTGCTCACGGCAGCGCAGACCGTCGAGATTTACGCCGGCGACGGCCAGGGCGGCTTTACGCTGGTGAGCACGGTGGCGGCGAGCAACCTGCCGACCGGGCTGACAACCGCCGACGTCGACCGCGACGGCAAGCTCGACCTGCTGGTCGGCAACAAGTTCGGCGACGTGCTGGTGCTGCGCGGCCGGGGCGACGGCCAGTTCGAGCCCTACCGCCGTGCCGGGCAAGCGGTGACGCTCGCCGTGACCGACATCAACGGCGACGGCCTGGTGGACTTCGTGCTCGCCGACGCCGCGCTCGACCGGGTCGTCGTCCAGTATTCCCGACCCGGCGAGCCGCCGCTGGTCCAACGCGACGGCCTGCTGGCGCCGGGGGCCGTGGCGGTCGCCGACCTCAACCGCGACGGCCTGGCGGACCTGATCGTCTCCAACAGTGGCGGCAACAACCTGCTGGTCTACCTGGGCATCGGCCAGGGCCAGTTCGCCCCCGCGCTGAGCTACTTCACCGGCACCAACCCTGCCGGCTTGACCGTTCACGACCTCGACGGCGACGGCTGGCTCGACATCGTCGTCGCCAACCGCGGCTCCAACGATGTGTCGGTCCTGCTCGGCCGGGGACAGCAAAACGCCGCGGGGCAAACAGTCAGCTGGAAGCTGGAGTACGGGCCGCGCCTCAACGCCGGCTTCGACGCCGAGCAGTCGCGGCAGATCGGCCTCGGCCCGGTGGCCACCGCCATCGCCGACGTGGACGGCGACGGCGTGCTGGATTTGCTGGTCAGCAACAGCGGCTCGAACAACGTCAGCCTGATTCGCGGCGTCGGCAGCGGCTTTTTCCTCGACCTCCAGCCCCGCGTCTTCGCGGTCGGCAATGCCCCGGGCGCGATCGTGGTCGGTCAGTTCGACGCGCGGATCGGCCTGGACCTGGTGGTCCTTAACACCGGGTCCAACACGCTGACGTTCCTCTCCGACCTCAAGGGCGCCACGCAGCGCCGCGACCTGGCCTCGGGCGGCCTCGGCCCGATTGCCGCCCTCGGCGGGGATTTCAACAACGACGGTTTCGACGACCTGGTCGTGGCCCACAACGGCAACGGCCTGTTCGCGCTGTTGTTCGGCAGCGCCAGCGGCCCGGAACTGGCCCGCGTGCTCGCCGACGCCCGCCTCGACCATCCCACGGACATCGCCCTGGCCGCCCGCCGCACCGGCAGCATCGAGATCTTCGCCAGCGGCGAGGGCCACGACGGCATCTTTCGTTTGACCTTCGACCTGCACTTCTCGCCGCTGGTCGCCGACCTGCTGCCGTTGCGGGCCACCGAGTTGACCCTGGTCGCGACGCTGGTGGCCGGTCTGGCCGCCGACGAGGGCGCGGGCCAACTGGATGAAGCGGAGGCTACAGGCGAGGAAAGCGCGTTGCCGGCCTTGCAGCCGTTCGTCATCGGCCTGGATAACCTACCGCGCGACGAACGTGGCGCGCTGGGGTATGCAGCCACCAGCGCCGGGTATCAGCACTGGTTTGACAACTTCGAGCGAGTCTGGCAGGGAACGGCCTGGCTACTGGCGGCCAGCGTGTTCGACTTCCTGCCGACGCTGGCGGCGGAAGGCATAGTTTGCCTGGACAGCCTGGACGCGGTCCTGGGGCCCACCGCGCGGGTACTCGGCGACCTGTACGCGGAAGCCGCCGCGCCGCTGACCGATGCTGTCCAAAGTTTGTGGCGCAGCGGGCTCCAGACGATTCCCGCACGCAGCCACGGTGCGGGGGCGAGTGTGCCGCCGGCCGACGCGCCCGCGGCGCCGGCCGATGACGACGAGGGCGATCCTGCCCCCGCGGCGTTCCTGGACGCCTGGCCGCCCAACGCCGAACACGCCGCCCTGGTGGCCCTGGCACTGCTCGCCGCGGGCGGCACCAGTTCCAGCGCGAACGAACGCGAGCCTCGCCGTCGCCCGCCGCCAGCCCGCCCCATGTAGCGGCCCGACTGGCGGTTGCGGTCGCGCCGCCGGCCGGTTTTTGGTTGACAGCGGCCTCAACGCAACCTAGTTTAGTGATGTTTGGTCCGATGAACTGCGAACTCCCCAGGCAGGGTAGAGCGTATACCTGTTGAGCAGCACATCCCCACGGTTGCTCCTGCCGCGGTTCCTCGGTGCCCAGGTGACTCCAATCGCGCTGATCGCGGAACGATTGTTCCGCACTTATTTTCTTCTTTCTCTTTTCTCCGAGGAGTCCGGGTATGAAGATGGTTCAAGCGCGGAAGCGGAAAGGCTTCACGCTCATTGAACTCCTGGTGGTGATTGCGATCATCGCAGTCCTCGCCACGATGACGATGGGCGCGGTGCAGCGGGCGCGCGAAGCGGCCAACCGCATCGTCTGCGTCAACAACCTGCGGCAGATGGGCATCGCCATGCACACCTACCACGATTCGGTAGGCTACCTGCCGTGCGAGGTGGCCAACAAGCAGAACGGCAGTTCGGGCAGCTTTGCCTACGACATCGCGACCTTCGTTGAAATCAACGACCGCGATGCGGCGGCGTCCTCCGGCGTTGGTCAGAAGATCTTCCTGTGCCCCAGCCGGCACGGTGCCGTGGTCGGCGACTTCTGCGACTACGGTTACATGCACACCGACGACGCCAAGGCCGACACGGTCCTGAAGCCCAAGAGCGGCAAGCCCTACACCCTGGGCGCGCTGACCAACCTCGACGGCACGACGAACTCGCTGCTGCTGTCGCACCGCGGCTGCAAGCCGGAAGACTACAACGATCCGCAGAACAGCCTGATGAAGTGGCACGACAAGTCCAAGGGCCACGCGGTCTCCTCTTCGGGTTCGAGCTTTTTGCAGGATAGCGATACTCTGCCGAGCCAGGGATCGATCGCCTCGCCGCATCCGAACGTGGTCCCGACGCTGTTCGGCGACGCCCATGTCGCCAACATGAACATCTCGGTCTGGAGCGCCCAGGACGCCAAGTTCGCCTGGGGCTGCACCGACAAGAACGTCGGCCTGCCGGCGTTCCCGTGATCCGAGTTCAAGCACGCAATCACCACGAACGGGCCTCGGCAAGCAATTGCCGAGGCCCGTTTTCGTTGGTCTTGCGAAACCGCAAGCGATGAAATGCAGCGGCAGTTATTGGGGCGGCAGCGCTTTCAAATAGCGACAGAGCGCCGTCAAGTTATCGATAAACGTCTGTGATTGCACCACGCCTTCGGGCGGCATGACTTTGCGGCCCGCCGGGTCGCGCACCGTGCCCGGTTCGGTCCAGGCCCCGCGCGCGTCTTGACCGGCGATGATCTTGTGGACCTGGGCCGCCAACTGCTGGGCACCCGCTTGCGGCGGTTCCTGCCGAAGTTCCTCCCCTTTCAACGATGACTGGCGCTTCCACGCAGCGTCAATAGCCGCCA
>JAEUIF010001294.1 GCA_016795185.1 Planctomycetia bacterium
CAACAACTTCGCCGACATGGTGGTGATCGCGGCCTACGGCGTGAACAAGGACGGGTTGGCTTACGTCACGCTGCGGCAGAACGCCAAGGTGCCGGCCTTCTGGTTCACGAAGGAAAGCGGCCAGTGGCAACTCGCCCTGGCACAAACCTTTGCCGGTGCCGACAAGGGCCTGGAGCAGGTCGTCAAGAAATCCGAACTGTCCGAGGAAGAGTTCCTGATCAGAATCCTGGAAACGGAATCGAAGAAGAAGATCGACAAGAAAATCCTGGATGGACCGCTGGAATAGCCGCCGCTTGTAATCACCGCTTGCGGTTTAGCACTCGCCACTTGACCGACCGAGGAGCTTGCCAATGCACCCGCTGCAACAATACGCCCTGCAATCCCGCCGCAACTTCCTGGCCACCAGCGCCAATGGCATCGGCGCTGCCGCCCTGGCCTCACTGCTCCAGGACGACGGCCTGCTGGCCGCGCCGGCCACCGACCCGCTGGCCCCGCGCCCGCCGCACTTCGCCGCCAAGGCCAAGGCGTGCATTTGCATCTACCTCGAAGGCGCGCCGAGCCAGATCGACCTCTTCGATCCCAAGCCCAAGCTCAACGAACTCAATGGCCAGAAGCTGCCCGATTCGATGACAGAGAAGGTGCGCTTCGCCTTCATCCAGAAAGAAGGTGCGCGGCTGCTCGGCAGCCCGCGCAAGTTCACGAAGCACGGCCAGTGCGGCATGGAACTATCCGACTTCGTGCCGCACCTGGGCAGCGTGGCCGACGATGTCTGCCTGGTGCGCTCGATGCACACCGAGGCGTTCAACCACCATCCCGGCCAGCTGATGATGAACTGCGGCGTGCCCAACTTCGGCCGGCCGAGCATGGGTTCCTGGATGACCTACGGCCTGGGCAGCGAATCGAAGAACTTACCCGGCTACGTCGTGCTGACCGCCGGCCGCGGCACCAGCGGCGGGGCCAGCAGCTGGCTGAGCGGCTTCCTGCCCTCCACCTACAGCGGCGTGCTGTTCCGCAACCAGGGCGAGCCGGTGCTGAACCTGAACAACCCCGCTGGTCTGAGCGAAGAGATGCAGCGCAAGACCATCGAGGCCCTGCAAGACCTCAACGGCTTCCGGCACGAGCAGATCAAGGACCCGGAGATCAACAGCAGGATCGCCGCTTACGAGCTGGCCTTCCGCATGCAGTCGGCGGCCCCGGAATTGATCGACCTGAAGGGCGAAAGCGCCGAGACGCTCAAGATGTACGGCGTCGGTCGGGAGGACAACCCGATCCAGGGCGCGCATCGCGGCGGCGGCAAGGGGCAGTACAACGGCTTCGCCACCAATTGCCTGCTGGCCCGCCGCTTGATCGAACGCGGCGTGCGCTTCGTCAATCTCTACCACGCTTCCTGGGACCACCACAGCAATCTGGACAAGGAACTGCACTTCAACGCGGCGATGGCCGACCAGCCGGTGGCAGCGCTCATCAAGGACTTGAAGCAGCGCGGGCTGCTCGATTCGACGATGATTCTCTGGCTCTCGGAGTTCGGCCGCACGCCGCTCGGCGAGAATCGCGGCGGCTCGACCAACGTGACCGGCCGCGACCATCACCCGTTCTGCTTCAGCATCTGGCTGGCGGGCGGCGGCATCAAGGGCGGCCAGGTGATCGGCAAGACGGATGAGATCGGCTGGAACATCGTCGAGGACCCGATCCACATCAACGACCTGCACGCGACGATCCTGCACTGCTTCGGCCTGGACCACCTGAAGCTGACCTACCGCTTCCAGGGCCGCGACTTCCGCCTGACCGACGTGGCCGGCAAGGTCGTCCAGAAAATGCTCGCCTGAAACCGCTCGTCGGTTTAGCACGCCGCTCCTTCGGGGCGGTGGTGCCCGCAGTGCTTTCATGGTCGCCCCGCACCCCGAAGACGCCGGGCTGCGCCCGCTGTACTGCGCCTAGAGCAATCTGCACGACTCGCCGGCCACGCTCGGCTGGCTTACCGTCCTCGGCCCAACCGGCGTGTTCGACGCCAAGGGCCAAGGCGGCGCTTCGGGCCCGGCGGTCGGTCTGGAGTGGGCCTCGTTTCACCTTGGAACCAGTGGGAGCGCCGAACCTGACTGCGGCGGCATGACGGCTTCTTGAAGCCCAAAGTCTCACCAGCCGGCCCGGCAAGTGAACGCAGTCGTTCGGCAAGGCGCGGGGAGACAGACAAATGGCTTTATCGGCCAGCGCACGGAAGCTTGTCGCCGAGATCACCCAGGGAAACCCGAAGCTGGGCGACCTCAAAGCGCGAGGCAAAGAGATCAAGAAGGACCACGCTCTGGCCCTGGAGCTTTGGTCAACGGGCGAATACTATCCTCGACTGCTCGCGACCCTCATCTTCGATAACAAGCTCCTCGCGGAAAATGTCATCGATCAGCTGGCAGCGGATATGCTGCGGCACGACGCGAAGGAGCGCTGCCAACTGGCTGACTGGCTGTTGGCCAACCAGCTCGCCAAGGATAAGAAACTGGTCTCCCGGATGGCGACGTGGGAGAAGCATCCTTCTCCGATGCTCCGTCGCTGGTTCTGGTATCACCAGGCGCGCTTGCGCTGGGTCGGGCAGACCCCACCCGACAACAGTGCAGCTTTGCTTGCTTCGCTGGAAACCAACATGGCGAGTGCGGAACCCGAAGTGCAATGGGCCATGAACTTCTGCGCCGGCCAGATTGGCATCCACGAGCCTCAATTTCGATCCCGGTGCATCAAACTGGGCGAAGCCCTGGGACTCTACAAGGACGAGCATGTCGCCAAGAACTGCACACCGTCCTATCTTCCGGAGTTTATCCGCATCGAAGTCGCCAAGCGTGCCTGACACCGAATGGAATTCATGGGCCCGTGGGCCGCTAACCGGCGGCACTACGCAATCACGAGGCTGACGCCCAGGAGGAATCATGTCGGTCCAACGGATGGACAACGTCGGCATCGTGGTCGAAGACCTCGAGGCCGCCATCGCGTTCTTCACCGAACTGGGCCTCGTGCTCGAGGGCCGCGCCCCGATCGAAGGCGAGTGGGCGGACGGCGTCACTGGCTTGCGCGGCATGCGCGTCGAGATTGCCATGCTGCGGACGCCGGATGGTCACAGCCGGCTTGAATTGTCGCGGTTTCTCGCGCCGGCTGTGGTCGCCGATCACCGTCGCGCCCCGGTGAACGCTCTCGGCTATCTCCGCGTCATGTTCACCGTGGAGGACATCGACGATACGCTCGCCCGGCTCGGCAAGCGCGGCGCGGAGGTCGTCGGCCAGGTGGTCCAGTACCAGGACATGTATCGGCTCTGCTACATCCGCGGCCCCGAAGGCATTCTCATCGGGCTCGCCCAGCAACTCGGGCAGCAGGCTTCCCGAGCGAATCCCATGTGAGATGCTGGTTGCGTGCCCGTTGCGGTCCACCGCCGTTCGCTGGCCCGGCGGTGGAACGAAGTGGTGTGGCCTGCCGTCTCTCTTCGCGAAACATGGGCGTGCCACGAGCCAACGACGGTCGGAATGGGCGTAAGGCCAACCCAGGGGGCGGGGCGCGGCTCAAGGCGCAGGTGCTGGCGGTGGTGGCCGCCATCCCGCACGGCCGCATCAGTACCTACGGGGTCATCGCTCGGCACGTGCGGTGCTCTCCGCGACAGGTCGCTTTCGTCCTGGCGCGGCTCACCCCGGAAGAAGCCGAGCGGGTGCCCTGGTTCCGCGTCATTGCCGCCGGCGGGGTCGTCAGCTCGACCAAGCTGGGGGCGGTCGGCCGTGAGCAAATCAAGCGGCTGCGGGCGGAAGGGGTGGCGGTCACGCCGCGAAACAAGGTGGAGGACTTTGCGGGACTTGTCTGGACCCCGGGCTGAAGAGTCAGCCACCGGCGGCGCGTCGTGGCCGAACTCCGCGCTGTACCAGACGGCAAACTCGTTCGTTGTTGCGACGCCTCGGCAGCTGGACCGCGTCCTCCCGTGCGTTCCGCCGCGGCTTCGCTCGCGAAGCAGAAGGCTCAGGGCGGAACAAGGGACTGCACCCGACACTGCATTCAGCAGCACGGCGGTCATGTCTGCGGAGTTCTTCTCCTGGTACAATCCGAACGTGCCTAGCCCGCATTTCTCACCAGCCCCTATCTTTGAATCCTGGTTGGCTGCTTTGATTGTTTGAACCACCGAAGGCAGCGGGCTGAAGGAGTTGGCCGCCCCCGCGCACCTGCGGAGGTCGGCGGCGCCGCTCGTTGCCGCCC
>JAEUIF010001316.1 GCA_016795185.1 Planctomycetia bacterium
GTGCCCAGCGACGATCCGAACCTGACCATCGACATCGACAAGCTGCCGGCCGAGGCCATGTACCTGCGCTGCGACCAGCTGAAGGTTTACAGCAACCGCAAGGACAGTTCCAGCAAGGGCCATCAGCAGATGGAAGCGCGCGGTCATGCGGCGGTGCAGGGCCGGGAATTCTACGGCCGGGCCGATGTCATCAAGTACGACGAGAGCAAGGAACTGGTCGTCTTCGAGGCCAGCGAGGGCAACCTGGCCACGCTGGTGCGCCAGAAAGCCAAGGGTGCGGCCCAGGAAGAACTGAAGGGCAAGAAGATATTCTACTGGCGCAAGACCAACGACTTCAAGATCGAGGGGGGCACCGGGGTGAAGGCGATTCAGTAGTGGCGGGTGGCCGCCCACCTTGTAGCGGACCGTTACAGCTTCGCTGGAGCAGAGGTTTATGGTCCGCACAGCGGACCCTACAAGAATTCCTCTCCCAGATCGAAACCGCAAACGGTGGCGTGCTAAACCGCAAGCGGCGGGCCAGCGCGGTTCACTTCTTGGAAGGTTTGACCATCACGGCCAGGATCAGGCGCTCGCCGTTCTTGGTCTGGTAGCGGGTCAGAATCGGGAAGAACTTGCTGCAACAGCAGCTGTAGGTGATCTCACCCACCATCGGGGCCTTCACGGTCAGCCGGTAGCGGTTGTCGTCTTTCGGACAGACTTCGACCAGCGTGACGGAGGCTTCCTCGCGATCGACCAGGGCGAAGACCTCGCGCTGGCCGACGTTGAGCGCCTTGGACGACTGATGCGCGATGCGGAAGCCGGTCAGGGTCGGTTCGACCTTCTTCACTTCGTCCGCGATGCTCTTGAGCTTGTCGTCGACGCGATTGTTCTTGTCGGTCGCCAGGATGGCGATGACGGTGACGCTCCGGTCCTGCGCGGCGGCGCGCGGCGCGGCCAGCAGGACAGCCCACCCGGCAGCCAGCCCGATCAGCACCCAGCGATTAGAAGCGGTTCGCAGCACGGACACTCCCCCTCCAGGCCGTGTGCTCAGCAGCGATGCGAAAAGGGGACGGGACTCGTTGCCGGAACGGCCCGCTGGGTGCTTCGCACAACGAGTCTCGTCCCCTTTTCGCATCGCTGCTCAGGCGGATCATTTTCCTTCTTCGCCCGAGGTGAGCAGCGGGGCGACGATCATCGTGGTCGCCAGCCCATCGGCCAACTTGGCGACGGTCGGCACCATCCCATCCACGTCCGGCCGGACGTGGATCTCGGTGGCGTCGCCGTGGGCGACCAGCACCATCGGCTCGGACAGCGGCGGCTTGCCCACCACCAGCGCGCTGTAGTCGCCGCCTTCCATGCTGACGATCTCGACGTCATCGGCGGCGGCCATCGGAAAGACATCGGCATGTTCGGTTGCGGGCGTCGGCGGATTCGGGACGGAGCGGAACCAGACGGCTGCCAGCAGCACGGCGGCGGCGACCGGGACCAGCAAGCGAGCGAAGTAGAGCGGCCGGCGGCTCGCACGGCGGCGCAGACCGGCCAGCGTCGGTGCGGCCTGACGGTCGATGCGCTCTTGCAGACGCCGCCAGGCGGCCTCGCTCGGTTCGGGGGCGACGGTATCGGCGAACAGGCGGTCCAGCTCGGCGTCGGCGGCCTGGTCCTCGAAGGTCGGTTCGTAGCGGTCGTCGTCCTGGCGCTGCATCATGATGGTGTCTCCGCCGCGGTTCTCTCCACATGCGCTGGGGGGAGAAGGGCAGAACAATCAAGGCCCAACGGCCATGCGTCGGGTCAGAAACGTCCGCAGCTTCTGGCGGGCGTAATACAGTCGGCTCATCACCGTGCCGATCGAGATGTTCATCACCTCGGCCACTTCACGGTAACTCAGTTCGGCATCGGCGTGCAAGACGAACGTGCGCCGCTGCGCCTCGGGCAACGTGGCCAGGGCCTGTTCGAGCAGGCCGCGCAGGTCGGCGCGCTCCAGACCCACGGCCGGGTTAGTCTCGGCCAGCGGCTGCAAGCCTTCGCGCTCCTCGGCTTCCGGGGCATCGATGCTGAGGAAATCCTGACGGCCGCGCTGGCGGCCGAGGTCGAGGGCAGCGTTGCTGATGACCCGCAGCAGCCAGGTCTTGAACGTGCTGCGGCCCTCGAAACTATCCAGATGGACAAGCACCTTGACGAAGCCTTCCTGGACGGCGTCCAGGGCATCGGCCTCGTTGCCCAGCAACCGGTAGGCCACGCGGTAGGCCAGCAAGCGGTGGCGGCGGAACAATTCATCCAGGGCGCTGCGGTCGCCGCCCCGGTACTGGGCCAGCAAGTCTTCATCGCGTGCCGGCGGCGGCGCCGGGCGCGTCAAGCTCGTGAAACCGCCTCCAGTCCGGGGACTGGAGAGAATGCTGGGCATCGTAAGCCCCCCAGAGTAGCAGACGGCCTGCTCATCGGCCTTATTCATTGCTGATTCTAACCGTGCAGGCAAGGGTACGCCAGAACGTACTACGCGGCGGGTTGGATCGGGGTTCGGCGGTAGGCACCGAGTTATTGTAACATCGTGCTTGAATGAAACACCGGAATTCCGCGGTCGTCACCAAGATTTCAAAGTAGCCCGCCGTGGAACAACGAGCTACCTCGCGATGAAGTGCCCATTCTCGGCCATGACCTGGCCATCCGCTTCGACACGACCGCCGCGGCGCAAGTCGCCGATCAGGTCCCAGTGCAGCGTCGACTGGTTGTGCCCGCCGCCGCCCGGCAGCGATGCCCCCAGTCCCAGGTGAAACGTGCCGCCGACCTTTTCATCGAGCAGCGGATGCCCGGTCAGTCGGTCGATGGCGTAGTTGCAACCCAGCGCCGCCTCGCCCAGCACCCGCGCGCCCGCGTCCTGATCCAGCATGGCCAGCAGTTGACTTTCGCCACGCGCCGCGCTGGCTTCCACTACCCGCCCGGAGCGAAACACCAGTCGGGCCTGCTCCACGAGTTGTCCGCCGATGACCGACGGCACCGCGAAGCAGACGGTGCCCTCGGTGGCGTCTTCGAGAGGTGCAACGAACACTTCCCCATCGGGAAAATTCTCGTGCCCGTCGCCGCTTGACCAGACACGCCCCGCGATGCCCAGCCGAAGGTCGGTGCCCGACGGTTCGACGAGGCGCAACTCCCGGCACTGTTGCAACCGTTCGATCAAGCGTTGCTGAAGCTCGCCCTGCTTGCGCCAGGCTGCGCGCGGGTCGGGTTGGTCCAGAAAGGTGGCCCGCGCGAAGAGCGTCTCGAACTGGGCCAGCGTCAGCCCGGCAGCGCGGGCGGCTTCGTGGCCGGGTGACAGCGTCGCCAGCCAGCGCAGGGATCGTTCGGCGGCGCGGGCCAGGAAACGTTCAAACAGCGGACGGCGCGCCCGCTGGAACAGCGCGGCGCGGGCCGGGTCCGGCGCGGACGATTCCTCCGGATTCGATGACGGCAGCACGTGAATCGCCACATCCGCGACCTCAACCTCACGAGCTTGCAGCGGATCGACGAACGCCAGTTGCGCGGGGTTGCCAGCGCGTTGCAGCAGGTCGTCGCAGGCCTCGGGCCGCAAAAGCAGCAGCGGATGGCCGCCCGCATGCAATACTTCACGATAGAGCGCCAGCAGTAGCGGTTCGGCGGACGAGGGGCCGGTCAGGCTGACGACCTCGCCGGGCCGCACCGCCGCGCTGTAGCCAACCAGGATGCTGGCAAGCGAATCGAGAAGCACGGCACCTTCGTCATGGAAGTTTGAAGCGGGCAGTCCACGCACTATCGTCCGCGCTGCGTGTTCTGTCAATGGCGGCACGGGCGCGCCGGTTGCGGGTGCGTCGGGCCTCGGCTATAACTGACGCAGCGGTCCCAGGCGCACTCGCGGAGAAACGCCCGGATGTCCACGTCCAGCCCGCGCCCCAGTTCCTCGGTTCACTGGTCCGGCTCCGCCACCCGGCAGACCGGCTCGCCCGAGCGCGCCACGCCCACGGTCGCGGGCACGGACGTGCTTCTGGGTGCTCAAGTCGGCAAGTATCGCATTCTCCGCCAGCTCGGGCAGGGCGGCATGGGGCGAGTCTACGAGGCCGAGGACGCCGTCCTCAAGCGCCGGGTCGCCCTCAAGGTGCTGCTGGAAACCGCGACGGACAACGAGCAGGCCACCCGGCGTTTTCTGCACGAAGCGCAGTCCATCGCCCGGCTCAATCATCCCAACATCGTCGCCATTCATGAAGCCGATGAGCGCGACGGCATTTGTTTCCTCGTGATGGAACTGGTGCAGGGCCAGAGCGCGGAAGCTCGCCTGCGCCACGACGGGCCGTTTCCCTGGCGCGAAGCGACGCGCATCATGATGGCGGTCTGCCAGGGACTGGCCGCCGCGCACGCCGCCGGCCTGATCCACCGCGACATCAAGCCCGGCAACATCATGCTGGCCGGCGAGGCCGTCAAGTTGGGCGACTTCGGACTCGCCAAGGCCGTCGAGCCCGTCGAGCCCGGCGCGCCGGCGCTGACCGGGCCAGGCATAGTGGTTGGCACGCCCGACTACATGAGCCCCGAACAGTGCCGTTCCGAACCGTTTGACGAACGCACCGACCTGTACTCGCTGGGCGCGGCCTACTACGCGCTGCTGACGGGCAAAACGCCGTTCCGGGGCGAAACCTCGTTTCAGGTGATGATGGCCCATTGCTCGCACCCGCCGCCCGATCCACGTCACTGCAATCCGGATATTCCCGTGGGCTGTGCCGCGATCGTGCAGCGAGCGTTGGCCAAGCAGCCAGCCGAGCGCTATCAGCATGCGGTTGAGATGCAGCTCGCACTGGAAGGTCTGCTGCACGGGCCAGGCGGTGCGGCGTTGTCGAAGGCCAAGACGCACCGGACGGCCCCGTTGCAACCGCGCCGCGCGCCGCGCCGGCGCTGGCCGGCGGCGCTGGGCGCGCTGGCCGTGCTGGGTCTCGCGGTGCTGATGCTCCGTCCCTACTGGAACCGGCCAGCGCCAGCCTTCCCGCCACCCACGTCGTCGGCGCAGGCCAACGCCGCCAGCGCTGTCGCGAACACGGCCGATTTCGCCGCGTTCGATCCCGCCGCCATCGGCGAGGGCGGACTGGTGCTGCCGCTGGGCACGGCGGTTTCGGCCCTGGCGATAGCGCCGAACGGCAAGCATCTCGCGGTCGCGGCCGGCGAACCGACTGGCGG
>JAEUIF010001332.1 GCA_016795185.1 Planctomycetia bacterium
GCAAAAATTGGTCGCCGACGACGTTCGCTCAGAATCTATCCTTGAAGCCCCTCTCCCGCAAGGGGCGAGGGGAGAATGATTGTGGATCGACGATCAGCGTTCGAGGTGCGGTTCGACCCAGACGCCGTGCGCGCCGCGCGGACTGCCCGAGCAGGCTACTTCCAGCTTCAGCAGGTTCACGCCCTCGACGGGCACCCGCACTGGCTGCCCGTGCGCCGCGCGCGAAATGGGCTGCGATTCCCAGAGCAGCTTGCCGTCGCCGTAGATGCGGAAGCGCAGGGGCGATTCGGCCTCCGGCGCGGTGTCGTTGAGCGAGACCTCGGCGTTGAAGAAACGATACGCCCGGTCGAGCCGATAGGTGACGCTGACGGAACCATCTTCCGGCGGCGGGGGATGCATGCCGATGCCCTGGGGCGAGGTCTTGCCCCCGACGGAAATGGTATCGAAGATGTTGGGCGGCGGGCCCTTGCCTTCCTTCTTGGGCATGAACGGCCACTTGTCGCGTTCGCTGGGCTTCAGGTGGGTCAGGAAGACCTTGTCGCCGGCAGCCGGCGGCGTGGCGGCTGTGGCCGTGGGAGGCAAGGCCGTGCGGCCGGAGGTCGGCGCGGCGCGAAACCAGGGCGAGGCCAAAGCGGCGGTCAGGATCACCGCCACCAGGGCGGCGAGCGCCGTCAGCCCGAACAGCCAGATGCTGCGCAGCCGGCGTTCGCGAACCAGGGCCAGCAACCCCGAATGCCGGCTCGACGAACTGCCTTGGGAAACGACATCCGAAGACGGGGCGGGCATCAGTTCGGAGGGATCGCTCATGCGCTCCTCGACCTGCCGCAGCCGGTCCAGCACCACCTGGGCCGTCGCGGGCCGCTCCGCCGGCTCCTTCGCCAGCAGTTCATCGATCAGCTTCGCCAGGGAAGCGGGGATGCGCGGGTTCAGCTCGCGAATGGGGCGGGGCGTGTCAGCGGCCAGCGACATCAGCTGGGCCATGCTGGTTTCGCCCCGAAACGGCTTGGCACCCGTGCACACGGCGTAGAGCACGCAGCCCAGGCTGAACAGGTCGCTGCGAGCATCGAGCGGATCGCCCCGCGCCTGCTCGGGAGACATGAACGCCGGGGTGCCGAGCACGGCCCCGGTCTGCGTCAGGTTGACGTCTTCCTTGACGAACCGCGCCAGCCCCAGGTCGAGGATCTTCAAGCGGCCGGACGGCGCTTCCAGCCAGATGTTGGCCGGCTTGATGTCGCGGTGAATCAGGCCGTTGTCGTGAATGAACCCCAGGCCGCTGGCCAGTTCGCGGGCCATACGCAGCACGTCGCGGGCGTCGGGTTGCGGGTGTTGCTTGATCCAGTCTTCGAGCGATTCGCCTTCGAGCAACTCCATCGCGAAGTAGTAGATGTCGCCCTGCTGCCCGGCCTGGTAGATGGTGACGAGGTGCTCATGCTTGATGGCCGCCATCAGGCGGGCTTCGCGCAGGAAGCGGTCCCACGGCCCCATTTCGCGGTCGAGGTCGGGCTTCATCACCTTGAGGGCCACCGGCCGGCACAGGGCGATGTCCTCAGCCTGGAAGACCAGGGCCATGCCGCCCTTGCCGAGCAAGCGCAGCACGCGGTATTCGCCGAGCCGACCGATCTCGTCGGGCCCGGCGGGCGGCAGCAGAAAGGAGTAGCTCTCGGTGTTCATGTCCGCGACTGGTCGATCTCCCGCACGCCCGATGCGGCGTTCAGGTAGAGGATTATAACCCAGTCGCCGATGTGAAGGGAACGACCAATATCGTTGCGGCCGGCGATGACCTTCTTTGCCGAGGTTACCCCAGCACGCTCCACAACGGCTTGCCGTCGCAGGCGCGGAGCGGGCGGTTGGTGCGGTCCTGGATTTCCAGTTCCGCCGGGATGCCGAGCAGGTGCATCAGCGTGGCGGTCAGGTCGGCCGGGCTGACGGGCAAGTCCGCCGGCTGCGCGCCGATCCTGTCCGAGACGCCATGGACGCTGCCGCCCTTGATGCCGCCGCCCGCCAGCACCACCGATTGCAGCGCGCCCCAGTGATCGCGGCCGGCGTTCTTGTTGACCTTCGGCGTGCGGCCGAACTCACCCATGCAGATCACCAGGGTCTCGTCGAGCAGACCGCGTTCGTGCAGGTCGCGGAGCAGCGCGGCGATAGCGGCGTCGGTGGGCGGCAGCAACCGGCGGCGCAGGTGGTCGAAGTTGTTCTGGTGGGTGTCCCAGACCGGGGAATCGTCCGGCCCTTCGTAGTGCCAGTAAACGCTCACCAGTCCGACGCCCGCCTCGATCAGCCGCCGGGCCAGCAGGCAACCCTGGCCGAACAGGTGCGGCCCGTATTCGTCGCGCAGGCGGTCCGGCTCGCGGTCCAGGGCGAAGGCCTCGCGCACCTTGGCCGAGCGGATCAGCGAGAACGCCTTGCGATACCAGGCATCGAGGTCGTGCATGGTCGGCTGGGCTTCCATCGCCGCCAGCCGACGGTCGAGCCGGTCGAGCAGCCCACGGCGGTCTTGCAGCCGTTCGGCCGTCATGTCAGCCGGCAGGGCTACCTCGGGCACCTGGAAGCGCGTGCGGTCGTTCTCCGCTTCAACGCGGAAGGGTGAGAACTGCTTGCCGAGGAAGCCGCCATCCAGGCCGGAATAGGTGTTGACGCCCGCATCCTTGATGATCTCCGGCAACGCCGCGAACACCGGCACACCGTCGCGCGACGGCCGCACCTTGGCCAGCAGCGAGCCGATATGCGGATGGTCCTGCGCGCCCGGACGGACTTCACCGGCCGAACGGCCGTTCGCCGCCGGGTGCGGCGACCCCGTCAGCATGGTGTAGCCCGCCGAAGTGTGGAGGTTGTCGCCGTGCGTCACCGAGCGGATGACACAGCACTTGTCCGCCTGCTGGGCGACGCGGGGCAACAGTTCGCTGATCTGCATGCCGGGCACGCGGGTAGCGATGGGCTTCAATTCGCCGCGATATTCAACGGGCGCGGCGGGTTTCAGGTCCCAGGTGTCGAGTTGCGGCGGGCCGCCGGTGAGGTAGAGCAGGATGCAGCGTTTGGCCTGGCCGAAACGGTTCGGGCCGACGGGTGCGGTGTCGTTGGCTCGCAGCAGGTCGGGCAGCGACAGGCCAAAAGCTCCCAGCGCTCCCAGGCGCAGGAAGTCGCGGCGTGGCAGGCCCGCGCACAGCCGTTGCGGTCGTCCGGTGATGGCCAACATGACATTCCCCCCGAAAAGTATGCCGGCAGCTTGTGCCCCGAGGATAAAGGGGCGATGATGCGGCGTCAAGCGGCGACGGGAAGCCGTGGGCTGACTTCGGAGTGCCTGGGATGGGATGGCGTCTGTCGTTCGACCGCCTCGGCCTGCTCCTCGGCCCCGTCGTCCTCATTGCCTGGCTCTGCGTGCCGTCGGGCCTTAGCCCCGAAGCCCACCGCCTGCTCGGCATTCTCGGACTGACCGTCATCTGGTGGGTGACGGAACCGATCCCCATCGCCGCCACGGGCCTGTTCGCCCTGGTGCTGTGCGTCGTGCTCGGCGCGGTGCCGGCCGACTCGCGCGGCGTTCCGCGCACGAAGGAGTTCCTCGCGCCGTTCGCCGATCCCAGTGTCTTCTTTTTGCTGGGCGGCATGTTCATCGGCCGCGCCATGACGCGCCATGGCCTGGACCGCCGCATCGCTCTCGCCATCCTTTGTTCACGCTGGGCCAGCCGGTCCCCGGCGGCGTTGCTGTTCGCCGTCGGGTTGTCCGTCACCCTGGTTTCGATGTGGATTTCCAACACCGCCGCCACCGCGATGGTCTACCCGGTGACGCTCGGCATCATCGGCTGCCTGGCGACGGGTCGAGAGCCGAGTTTAGCCGCGACCCCAAGGGGAGCGCTCGATTTCGAGCGCTCGCCCTACGCCTCGATGCTGCTGGTGATGACCGCTTACGCCTCCAGTGTCGGCGGCGTCGCCACGCCCATCGGCACCGGCACCAACGTGGTCGCGCGCGGCTTCTTCCAGCGGCCGGAATACCTCGGCCAGTCGATGGACTTCTTACGCTGGATGCTGGTCGGCGTGCCCTTGATGGCCCTGCTGTTTATCTTCCTCTATCTCTGGCTGCACCGGCTCGCGCCGACCGTGGACCTCGACTTGCCGCAGCTGCGGGAATACTTGCACGAACAGCAAGCTCAACTTGGCCCGTGGAAGCGCGGCGAGGTCAACACGCTGCTCGTCTTCCTGATCGTCGTCACGCTCTGGGTCATGCCCGGCCTGCTGGCGCTGCTCGGGCTTCATCAAGCGGCCGAACAGTTTCGCCGCCGCTGCCCGGAGGACATCGCCGCCCTGCTGGCCCCGTGTCTGCTCTTTCTGCTGCCGGTCCGCTGGCGGGATAGTCAGTTCTCACTGGAAGTATCCGACTTCTCGCGGATCGACTGGGGCACCATCATGCTCTTCGGCTCGGGCATGGCCCTGGGCAGCTTGATGGTGACCACCGGTCTGGCCAACACCATCGGCCAGGCGGGCTTCGAGTTGCTGGGCACGGCCGATCTGTGGGTGGTGACGGCACTGGCCATCGCCAGCGGCATCATCCTGAGCGAGTTCACCGGCAATGCCGCCGCCGCCAGCGCGCTGATCCCCGTCGTCTGGAGTATCTGCCGGGAAGCGGGCATCGAGCCGATTCCACCGCTGATCGGCGTGACCTTCGGCGCGAGCTTTGGCAGCGCCCTGCCAGTCTCGACGCCGCCCAATGCCATCGTTTACGGCTCTGGTTTGATTCCCGTCCGCCGCATGATCGTCGCTGGCGTGGTCTTCGATGTGCTCTGCGGCCTGGCGATCTGGTTGGTGCTGCGCATCGCCTGGGCGCTGGGCTGGTCACCCTTCGCGCGGTAGCGCCCACCGCCGCTTGCGGCTTCGCCGGCCAGCACCATCAATCCGCTGCTTTCGGCCGGAACACGACGGTACACTGTACCGCCTGGTAACACGCGCAACCGGAACTGGCTTCGACCTGCACCACCACGCCGCCCGCCGGAATGATGTTGATCGCGCAACCCGGTCGCATGCCGACGAACGTGCCTGACGGCCCACCGGCCACGTTGCGCCAGACCGTGTAGCCGCCCCGGCCAAACACCATGCACTCCGAGGCGGACAGCGAACCGCAACCGCCCGTGCGCGGCCCCATCGTGAGGGGCAGCGCCTTCCCGTTGGGCAGCGGGTCTTTCAGCTGCTTGGTCCCTGTCTTCGGGTCGAAGAAGAAGGGCTCGGCCAGCACCGCGCCGCGCATCATGACTGGCCGCGACTTGTTGCCGAGTACGGCCGACCAGAGCGTCGCGCCGTCGCGGATAGACAGCGCCACGGCGCGGTGCGGATGGTCGGCGTCGGCCTTGCCGCCGTTGTAGATCGTGTACGCGCCAGCGAAGAGCAGGACACCATCCTTGCACAGCGCCTGCATCGTGCCCCAGACACCGTTCTCCCACCGGCCGCAATCGGCCAAGTCCACTTCCTTCTCCCAGACGGGTTTGCCGGTAGCCAGGTCCAGCGCCACCACGGTGCGCGGGCACGGCCCGGCCTTGAACGGCAATTCGCGGCCCGCCTCGCCGTGCTCCCCGGCGGGGGCCGGCGGTGCAGGTTGGTCCGCCAGCACCGCGCGCTGTGAGCGCCGATGATCAGCGAAACAGAGCCGGCCGTCGTGCAGCGCCAGCGTGGCATCGAGGATTTCCCGCCCTTGATGCACCCAGCGCTGCCGGCCGGACGCCAGGTCGATGGCGAAGACCCGGTCGCTGAAGCGCGGTCGGGGCGGCAAGCCGACGCTGCCGACCAGCACACCGTCGGCGACCGCCAGGTAAGCCCAGTCGCGCCGGCTGCCGTCGCGATCAGCCGGCGTTTCATAGAGCGCCCGCGTATCGCCGGTGCGTGCGTCCAGGCGGTAACACCGGGAGCCAGCCGCCACGAACACGCTATCGCGGTCGCAGGCCAGGTTGCCGGTCACGGCGGGAATGCCCAGCCGCACCGACCCTTCCAGTTCCCGCTTCCAGTAGCGCACACCGTTGTAGGCGTCGAAGCAGAAGACCGTGTGCGTGCGTTCCTGAAAGTTCCAGCCCTCGCAGTAGACCCGGCCGTCCAGGAGCAGCGGGGCCGCGCCGCGCTGATGGCGGTCGGGAAACTCATCCGCCCCCGGCTCGCCGAACCAGAGCACTTCCAGCTGGCCCTTGATCCGCTGATCGCCCGACGAACCGCTACCGCCGCTGTCGGCGTACTGGTGCGTCCACCAGCCGGAACCAGGCAACGCGCCGCGTGTCAGCCGGGTCCAGCGCTGGCCCGATGAGAGCTGGGCTTCCTGCGGCGACAGGCCCGCGCCGCGCCAGACCGCAAGCGTCGCTTCCGGCACCTCCGGCTTCCCTGCCGCAGCCAGTGAGCCGGTCAGGAACACCCCGCCGCAGGGCTTGAGGACGCGCAGCACTTCCTTTGCCGCGACCCCGGTTTCGCCCGGCCCCGCGACGTGAACCACCAGGTTCGCCGCATATTCGGGGTAGGGCAGGGCGTCCGGCGCACCCCATTCGACGCTCACGCGCGTCCCGTACAGGCCGGCTGCCGCCACTCGGCCGCGCGACAGCGCTAACTGCTGGCGGTCGGCTTCGATGCAGGTCACGTCCAGTTCGCTATGTCGTGCCAGGGCGCAAGCCAGCGGGGCCGCCGCGTGCCCCGTCACCACGGCATAACCCTGGCGGACGCCCGCTTGCCGCAGGATGCCCTGCGCTGCGGCGTCGAGGACGGTCGCCGTCGGTTCGGCGGGCCAGTCCACGGTCGGCGCGGGCCGCGACGGCAGCGCGCCCGGCGTGCCACGCGCGAAGCAATGCACCGTGCCGCGCGTCGTGCTGACCAGCAACCTGCCATGCGCCACCGCCAGCCCCACGGCATCGCCCTCGACCGCGCCGACCCAGAGTTCCTTGCCGGTGGCAGCATCCAGTACCACCACTTCGTTCCGTCCGCCCGCAATCACCTGCTTGCCAGCCACGATCAGCGACGCCAGGTCCGGTCGAGCGTAGCGCCAGCGCGTGGTCTTCTTCAAACCCTCGGCGTCCTTGCGTACCAGCTGCTGATACGCCGGGCGGTCGAGGCAGGTGATGGCGTTGTCCTTGCCGCCGACGGCCTTGCGGCCATACGCGGGCGGCGGTGGTCCTTTGAGGAGGAAATAACTGTCGGCGGTCGCGACCAGCTTGGCGGTCGTCAGCCACTTGTTCGCCTGCGTGCCGGTCGCCACGTTCACGCCATGCAGCGTGTCCTGCGTACCGACATAGAGCACGCCGCCGTCGATGACGCCGTAGACGCCGCCCGACTCGCCCTTGCCGCCCAGCGCCGGCACGTTGTACAGCAACTTACCGGACTCGCGGTCGAAGCAGACGGCTGGAGCGCGGCCCGATGGTGCAATCACTTCGCTACCCGCCGCCAGCAGGTAGCCCTGCGGCGAGAAGCCGCCCGCCGTGTTTACCGCGTCGGTCTTCCACAACAGTTCGCCCGTGCCCGCCCGCAGCGCCAGCATGCCCGTGCGATGAAACGGAAAGACGCCGAAACCACAGTAAGCCCGGTCGCCGTCCACGATGACGCCCGTACGCACCGGCCAGGGCGAGATGACCTTGCCGTTGCCCAGCACGCGCCGCGCGTCCAGGGCGGCGTCGAACGACCACGCCAGCGAACCGTCCTCGCGGCGCAGGCAGTAGACCTTGCCGTCGTCCGAGCCGAAGTAGACCTTGCCCTGCGCCAGCGTCGGCGCGAGGCGCACCGGCCCGCTGGTGAAGAACTTCCAGCGCACCGCGCCGGTGGCGGCGTCGAGGGCATGGACCTGGTGATCCACCGACGAACCGAAGTACACCCGCTCGCCGTCCGCGACCGCGTGGAAGGCGTCGTCGAAATCGACCTTGGGCAACTCCGTCCAGCCCGGCTGCGGCGGCGGCCAGGCGGGACGCGGTTCCACCGGCGCGCGATACACCCACTGCGAAGCCAAGGGCCAGGATAGCTCGGCGCTGGTGACCCCGCTGCGCGCCGGGTCGTGCATGAAGGTCGGCCAGTCCGCGCTATGCGCCGCGCGGCCGTGCAACGCCAGCACCAGACAGGCGGTGAAGCAGCGGAACGTCGAGCGGTTCTTCATCGCAGCCGTCTCCCTTGCCGTCGCCCTCGTCGGGGGGGGGTTGGCGCCGGGCAACCACCCCCGCGGGGAGGCGGGGAAGCGCGGGACCACGCCGTGTATCCAAA
>JAEUIF010001380.1 GCA_016795185.1 Planctomycetia bacterium
CGCCGTAGTACGTCTCGTTGGCCTTCAGGAACTCGTCGCGGATGGCGTAGTTGATCTGACACCACAGGGCGTTGGCCACGCTCAGCTGGTAACCCTTGCCTGCCTGGGTGTCGCGCTGGAGCGCGCCAAAGGCCGGATGCAGGCGCTCCTGGGCGACGGGGAAGCGCAGCGTCTTTTCCATCTGCGTCAGCGTGTTGGCGCGGGCACCGGTGCTGGTCATGGCCAGCGCCGTCGAGATGCTGTAGGGGGACAGGAAGAGGTTGCCTTTCTCCTGGCGCAGCTTGCCGTACAGGTCAAAGGCGAACTTGGTGTTGCCCTGGGCGATAGCAGCCTTGTCGGTTTTGACCTGCGGCGCGTCCAGCGGCACGGCCTGGAAGGGCTTGCCGGGTTCGACGGGATCGGCGGCCTGGCTGGCCGGCCAGAGCAGGCCCAGACCGCCGCCGAGCAGGGCCAGCGCCAACGTTCCGAGCACCAGCGGTTTCAAACGATTGAGCATCATGGTACGCATGACTCCTTCGACCAAAGTAGAGACGGGAATGGGAATGGTGGCCGCCAGGGCCGCCTCGCCAGCCACGGTGAGCACGGCGGCCCGCACGGTGGCGTCGGCCAGGGCCGGCGGCAGGGCGGCACTCGCGCAGCCGGCTTCCTCCAGGGCCGCGACGATGCCAGCGCTCAGGGCCACGCCGCGGCGCGTCAGGCGGTCGCGCAGCCGGTCGCGGGCGCGCGTCAGGCGGATTTTCAACGTGCCCACCGGGCAGCCGAGTTCCTGCGCCGCCTGCTCGTTGGTCTTGCCGTCGAGGTAGCAGAGCACCACCGGGGAACGATACTTGGCCGGCAGCCGGTTGACTTCCTCGTGCAAGAGCGGCCAGACGTCGTGCAGTTCCGCGTCCTGGGTGACGGCCGACGACGGCACGCGCGCTTCCCGCTCACGCTGCCGGCGCAGGGCGACCCGCGCCCGCGCCTGCACGGCGACGTGATAGGCGACGCGGTACAGCCAGCTGGGCAGCGCCTCGCCGGCCCGCAGCGAAGCGGCCTTGCGGGCCAGGATCAGGAACGTGGCCTGAAACGCATCGTCGGCATCCTCGGCCTGGCCCAGCACCTGCCGGCAGACGCGCATGACCAGCGCTCCGTGCCGCTGTACCAGCAAGGCGAATGCGCCTTCGTCGTGGCTCTCGGCGAACTGGCGGAGCAACCCGCCGTCGTCGCTGTCGGCGACGGGCGGCCCGCCGACCAGCCGCCGCAGCTGCTGGAGCAGACTCGACTTCGGAGATTCGGTCATGATGCGTGTTCCCCCAGGCGTCGCGGAATTCCTCCTATAAGAGCGAGGCAGCCGCGATTCGGATTCGCGATTTCAAAAAGATTTCTGAGCGGTGCAGCGCTGGAGTACACTAGGCATTCGGTTCGCGACGCTTCGGAGAAGCGTATCGCATCACGCTTCTCCGAAGCGTCGCGAACCACCAAGCCGCGAGAAAGCCGTCGATGGACCACCCCTGCACGAACTGCCGTCGGCCCGTGTCCGCCGCCAGCGGCAAATGTCCCCACTGCGGGCATCTCGAACCGACGGCGGCGTCGGTCCCGGTGCCATCGCCGGCCGCGCCGGATGCACCACTGCCGGGGCGCGTCGGCCAGTATCGCGTGGTGCGCGAACTGGGCCGGGGCGGCATGGGCCGCGTGCTTGAAGCCGTCGATGAACCTCTCGGCCGGCGGGTGGCCGTCAAGGTGCTGCTGACGGCGGCGCAGCAGGACGCTTCGCGCCGCCGCCGGTTCGTCGAGGAAGCGCGCATCACCGGCGGCCTGGAGCATCCTGGCATCGCGCCCGTCTACAACCTCGGCCGCAACCCGGACGGTTCCGAGTTCTTCAGCATGAAGCTGGTCGCCGGCCGCGACCTGGGCGACATCCTCAAAGCCTGCGAGCGCGGCGAGCGCGACGTGCTGCACCAGTATCCACTGCCCCGCTTGCTGTCGATCTTCGAGCGCGTGGTCGAAACCGTCGCCTACGCCCACGCGCGGCACATCCTGCATCGCGACCTGAAGCCCGCCAACATCATGATCGGCACGCACGGCGAGGTCTGGGTGCTCGACTGGGGGCTGGCCAAGGTGCTCGGCAAGAGCGAGGAATCCACGCAAACCGGCGCGGCGGCCGTGACCGCAGCGCCCGGGGCGAATCCCGAACTGACCGTACCCGGTCAGTTCGTCGGCACGCCGCAGTACATGGCCCCGGAGCAGGCCAGGAGCCAACCGCTCGACCAGCGGACGGACATCTTCGGCCTGGGCGGCATCCTCTATCGCATGCTGACCGGGCTCTCGCCGAACCAGGGGCCGGACTACATGGGCACGCTGATGAACGCGGCCCTGGCGGAGTGGACGCCGGTGCGGTCCACGCCGCGCGGCCGACATGCGCCGACGGCGCTCGCGGCCATCGCCGAAAAATGCCTGGCCGCCCAGCCGAACGACCGCTACGGCTCGGCCAACGACTTGCTCACCGACCTGCGCGCCTACGCCGCCGGGGAAGCCATCGTCGCGCGCCCCGACGGCCTGGTCGGCAAGCTGCTACGGTTCGCCCGCCGGCATCGTCGCGCGGCGGTAGTCTTCGCGTCCGCCTTCCTGCTGCTGCTGGTCGGTTCGACGGTCGCCGCCACCATCATCGCCGCGCTCGACCGCCGTGCCCTCGACGCCGAACGCGGCGCACGCGCCATGCAGGAGAAGGCCCAGGAAGCCGAGCGCGCCCGCCAGCAAGCGGTGGATGAATCAGCGGCCCGCGCCCGTCGCCGGCTGCAAGCCTTCACGCCCTACGCCGAAGCGACGGACTTGCTGATGCGCGGCCAGGCCGCCGACCGCGCCGTCCGCCTGCTCGACGACGCCCTGAAGATCGATCCCGCCTTTCCCGAAGCACAGTTCGCGCTTGGCGAGGCGCAACGGCTCAACGGCAATCCCGCCCTGGCCGCCCAGGCTTATCTCCGCGCCAACGAGCTGAGCAAGCAGTACACCGGCCGGCCGCACGTCCAGGCCCTGCTCTCCGCCGGTATGACCTTCGACGGCGCGGGCGACTACGATCGCTCGGAGCAAGCGTTCCTGCAAGCGGAGCGCGAAGGCGCGGACCATCCGCTGGCCCTGGTTGGCAAGGCGTTTCGCCTCGCCCACGAACGCAAGCTCAAGGACGCCCGGACGGCGGCCGAGCAGGCGCTGGCCAAGGCCCCGCACTTCTGGGAGACGCACTTCGCCTTCGGCTTCGTGCTGAACGAATTGACGGAGGACGGTGTGGTCGCGCCGGAACCGACGCGCAGCCAGGGCATCGCCAGCATGCGCAAGGCGCTGGAGCTATCGCCGCGCCAGGCCGAAGCGCGCGTCTGGCTGGCGCGGGCCCTGGCTCACAGCGGGACCGTAGAGGGCCAGGCCGAAGCCCTGCGGCTGCTCGATCAAGCCGTGGCCCTGGAGCCGCGCAACGGCAATCGCTACTTCGCGCGCGGCGTCGTCCGCCTGAACCGCGGCGACCCGAAGGGGGCCGAGGCCGATCTCACGAAGGCCCGCGAGCTGAGCGCCGCGCGCGGACTCTTGCAGCACGCCGAAGCCCTGGCGGCCTATCAGCGCCGCGACTTCGAGCGGGCCTATCGAGCCTTGAGCGAGCTGGTCCAGGAAAATCGCACCTGGCCGCCGCACATGGCCAACTGGCTGGCGCTCGGCTTCCAGCTGCGTCGCGACCAGGAGATTCGCCCGCGTTTCGAGGAGTGGTGCCGGCAGAACCCGGACTTCCACGCCGTCTACGCGCTGCGCGGGCAACTCAAGGCGCGCGATAACGACTTCCCGGGCGCGGTGACCGAAGACCTGGCCGGCCTAAAGGTGGCCCCGTACAACCGCGTCCTGCGCAGCCAGCTGGCCCTGCACCAACTCCTGGCCCGCCGCTGGAACGAAGCGCTGGCCGCCGCCGACGCCGCCCTGGAGCTGACCCCCAACGACTTCTCCCCGCAGTTGACGCGGGCGCGCGCCCTGGCCGCCCTCGGCCGCACCGACGACGCCGTCGCCCAGTTCAACAAGCTGCAAAAGGATTACCCGACGCGGGCCAAGGAGATCGACGCGGCCCGCAAGGAGTTGAAGGCTTCGTGAGGGGTTGGTCGAGACCGTGTGTTGGGTGGCGACATCGGATTCAGTGTCGTAAGCCGACACGAAGGGCGTCACCGATGGATTACCGCGAAGCGGTTATACTCCACAGCCCAGGGTCGCGCAGCGCACCCTGGGTAATCAGTCGTATTGATTGCGCCTACCGCGAAGCGGTTGTACAAATCGGCGTGGCCTGCCTTGTAGTACCCCTGCGGGGCAGGGCTTCCAAGGTGTCATTTTTTCAGTTTCCGAGCGGCCAGAATTTTGGCCGTGGCCACATGCTCGCCGTTGCGGTAACGCGCGCGGCGCGGCGGCTTCTTCTTGGGACCACGCG
>JAEUIF010000401.1 GCA_016795185.1 Planctomycetia bacterium
AGGCGGCCCAGTGGGCTTCATCGTTGAGGGTGGGCGAACGCGGAAACGCGAACTGCCCCAGGGCGTTGCCGGTGGCGGTCTCCGTCATTTGCCCCAGGGCGCTGTTGCTCCAGGCGAAGCGCTTGCCGTCAGGAGCGAAGGCGACGAAGGGCACCGTCGTCCGGTCGGCCTGCGCGGCGGAGACGGCAGCACGGCGCAACGGGCGGTCGGCGGCGATGTCGAACAGTTCGACCGCGAGATTGTTGCCCCGCGCCAGCAGCCGACCATCGGGCGAGAAGGCCAGCGCCCGCGACCAGTCGTAGTGTTCGGGCAAGCGGCGGAGTTCCTTGCCTGCGGTCAGGTCCCAGAGATGCGCGTGCGCCTCGTTGCCCGAATCGCTCCAGCTTTTCGTCGCCAGCAGCTTGCCGTCGGGCGACAGCACGCCGGCGCGGACGGTCGCCGAATGCGGTAGGCGGCGCGCTTCCTGGCAGGCCGGCAAGTCCCACACCAGCACGGAACGATCCGCGCTGGCCGTGACGGCGGTCTTGCCGTCGGACGACAGGGCCACGGCCGTGATTGGCCCGAGATGCCCGACCGGCGTTTGCAACGGTTGCCGGGTCGCCAGGTCCCAGACGCAGAGCGTGCGGTCGCGGCTGCCGGACACCAGCCGCTTGCCGTCCAGGGAAACCGCCAGCGCGGTGATGCCGTCGCGGTGGGCCGTCAGCGCGACGCGCTGCTTGCCGGTGGCGGTGTCCCAGAGCAGCAGTTGTCCTTCGCGGTCGCCGGCGATCACGGTGGCAGCGTCGGGCGTGAAGGTGATCGCGCCAATGCCGCCGCGCAGGCCCGACAGCAGCCGGACTTCCTTGAGCGATTCCACGTCGAACAGCTTGACCACGGAGTTGATGTTCCGGGCGTCGGCGGGGTCGGGGCCTTCCACGGCGAGCAGCTTGCCGTCCGGCGCATAGGCCAGCGCCTGGCCGTTGTGACCCAGCGGCGTTTGCTCCGTGCCTTCGGCCAGGTCCCAGAAACGGAGGGCATCGTCGCGGTTCCCCGAGGTCGCCAGGGTCTTGCCATCGGGCGAGAAGGCCAGGCGATAGACGGAATCGTAGCGGCGGCCGAGCGCCGGCGAAGGCAATTCGTTGCCGGTGGCCAGTTCCCAGAGCCAGACCTGGTTCTGGTTGCGGACGCGATGGCCGCCGGCTGCCAGGGTCTTGCCGTCGGGCGAGAAAGCCAGCGTCAGCGTGGTGACGCCGCGTTCCAGCTGGCGCACGGTCTGGAGCGTGGCCGCATCGATGATGTGAATGCGGCCATGCACCTGGCGTTCGTTGACGTCCAGGGTGGCGATGGTCTTACCGTCCGGCGACACCACCGCGCGGAAGCCCGGCAGCATCCGCAGTTCCTTGCCGGTGGCGGCTTCCCACAAATACACGCCGCTGTCGCTGCCCGAAACCACGGTCTTGCCGTCGGCGAGAAAACCGACCGAATTGACCGCACCGCCGTGCCGGAAGCGCAGGGTGCCCAGGCGGGCGCTGGCGCCGGCGGGCAGCGGATCGCCGTAGAGGTCCAGCCGGGGCTCCTGGCCGAACGCGGTGCTGGCCACCAACCAGCCGGCCAGAGTGGGGAACAAGAGTCCGCGCAGGCAGCTTACGCAAGGGTATGACATCGGGGCAG
This sequence comes from Planctomycetia bacterium, assembly GCA_016795185.1. Lineage (GTDB taxonomy): Bacteria > Planctomycetota > Planctomycetia > Gemmatales > Gemmataceae > JAGVLI01. Next base: position 1,651 of record JAEUIF010000401.1, read on the forward strand.
GCCCTCCAACCGGAATGAAGGCAGGCTGTGCTGCGTCGCTGAGGCCGGGCGGCAAGGCAATGGCGGGGAGGACGTACAGGGAGCTATTCTGGTCGAAACGAAGCGCGAACTGCCAGCAAAAAATGCTGCTGTCAAGGGTCGTGGCCACCGGCGCGAACGGTGACAGCGCGATGCCGTCGTCGCATGGATTGGATTGGCGGCGAAAGACTTCAGGCGTGATGGGCTTGGACGTGCGCAGGTTCGGGGCGGCCCGGTTGAACCGGGCCGCCACGTCCCGCGTACTGTTAAGAAATTCGCCGACCTTACGGGCGGGTGCCGATGGACTGGCCGACGGTCTGGAAGGTCATGCTGGAACTGGTGCCCATCGTGCCGACCGCGGCCCCCAGGCCCACGATGCCGCAAACCAGCAGGAGTTGCACCACGATCACGGCGGTCCAGGCCTTCATCACGCCCTGAATTCCCCATTGGCTAGCGTTCATCCAGCCAACGACAAAGGCAATTATGCCGCCGATGCCCGTGCAGAGGCCCAGCACGATACAAGCGATGCCGAGACCCGTCTGGTCGTGCTGAAACATCTTGACCACGACCATGACGAAACAAACCAAACCGACGAGACCGATGAGGAGCATGATCCCGTACAACACGACGACTGCCGCACCTAGTGCTTCCACGAGGCGACTCCCATTTCGATTGAGTGAAGAGAAAGGTAAAGACTCACTTGGTCTGCCCGTACACCCGCTTCGGCGGGCGGCTCATGATGTCTGATTCGTTCCCCGATGGCACGAATTGCGATGCGTATTCTGGATCGTCAGCAGCAAGCCCCGGCTGCGGTGGTTCGAGGATGGGCGATGGTGGTCCGTCGGGCCATGCTGCCGCCAAGGTCAGTCGCTGGGGATTACATGGTGCTCTGGTCCGCAGCGGATGGTGCAGGATCGTTGTAGAAATCCGCCCGGCTGCGGCCAGTGGCATTGAAGCGCTAACCCGTCTCTTGACGGCTGGCATCCGGCACGCTATCGTCCCCCCGCTTCGGACATCGGCCCAGGGACCGCAGAGGGCAGGGATGACCCGGCAAACCTGGCAAAACGCCATCGCTTTGGGATTCTGTGTCAGCTGGCTGGCTGGTTGCACGCATGGCTCGCGCCACGAGAGCGCGCCCGCTGCGGCAACGCCACTGGCTGCGCGTCCGCCGTCTCCCGCCCAGGAATCGCCGCCCGTCGAGGAGCGCGTCGCCGCTGCCCCGCCCTCGCCCTCGCCCTACAGTCCGGTGATTGCGCCGCCGTACCGGCCGGTCTTGCCGGAAGTAACCCCAACCGTGGCGCCGCAAACGCCGCCCGCTGGCTTTGACATCCAGAAAACCGCGCTGCATCCGAATACCGTCGCCCCGGAGTTGCCGCCCGTCGAACCGCCGCGCGTTGAGCAACCGCGCCCGCTGCCGCCCGCTGTCGAAGCAGTCAAGCCGCCGCCCGATCCGCCGCTGCTCGGCGCTCTGCGTTGCCTGCTGGAAAAGCGCTCGGGCGATGCGGTCGGCCAGTTGCTGCACTACGACAAGCCAACTCAGGATTTGCTGCTGTGCCTGCTGCCGGCCGTGGCGCGGCTCGGCGAAGGCGGGCTCGACCAGGCCACGCCGGAAGAACTGGCGCACCTGATGGCGCAGCTCGAAAGTGCCCTGTCGGCCCTGCGGCCCCGCTCGGCGCTGGTCATCGACCGGATGTGCTATTGCCGGGACATCGACCGCTACGGCGTCTTCGAGGAACTGCCGGAGCAGCATCCCTTCCGGCCGGGCGAACTGGTCGAGGTCTACGTGGCTGTCCGCAACTACACCTGCGCCCAGCACGGCGATCACTTCGAGATTTGCCTCGCCAGCACGCTGGAGATCAAGGACGGCGACAAGGCGGCCCAGCCCGAAAAGAAGCCCGTGACCCGCGAGCACCTCGACCGCAGCCGCACGCCGCGGCACGACCATTTCTTCAGCTATCGCTTCTACGTCCCCGAGAACTTGCCGCCCGGCCGCTACACGCTGCAACTCAAGATCGCGGACCAACTCAGCCCCAGCAAGCGGGAAGCGCAGCGCAGCCTCGACCTGCGCGTCAGCACCCGGCCGGGTTCGTGAATGGAGTCCGGGGTGCCGATCCGGGCGAGGGTTACTTGGCAGCGGCGAGCAGCACGGGCTTCAGCCGCTCCAGCACCTGGCGCAATGCCGCCAGGGCCGCTGGCGCTGCTTTCAGGTTCCCGGTCTGACCGATCTTCTCCATCTCCAGCGCGGCGGCGTGAAAGCGAGCGGCGGGCTTTATGCCCGCCGTCCGTGCCACACGGCGGGGACAAGCCCCGCCGCTCGCCAGCAGTTGCATTGGTTGCGCAGCTGTCAATAGCGTAGCTTTCCGCGGCGTGCCGGGTTGGGGCGGCGAACGGAGTTCTTTCGGTGGTGACTGGGCGGGCCAGCGTCGCCCGCGTCGGTGCGCAAATGGGATACCGGTGCTCGCCGGCTTTGGACCGCGACGCGCCGAAAGCGCTGCCAATCGGGGCTTTGGGCTCCGTTTGGTGCTCGCGACCACCATTTCGCCCCGGCGCTCCGCGCTGGCGGCTGTTTAGGCAGGTTACGGAGAAATTCGGGACCAGCGGCATAGGGCCGCGCTGGCGCTCCCTGCCCTTGCTGCTCCGCGCTGGGGCGCGTCAAGACCAGGTGGCGAAAACACAGCCCGATTCGGCCGGGAAGCGCTTGAGTTTCGCGCTGTACCTGCTAGAGTAACGGGGCTTGGGTCCAGCGGACCGTGTCACGACGGTGATGCCAGTGATGCCATCCTTCTGACGCCTTTCCTGTGTCCCACGTAAGCATCCCGCGAGTTTTCGGGGTTCCACGCCCACCCGCCGGGCCGGGCGTGCCCTGTGTGTTTTTGAAGGAGGCCCTTCATGGGCAAGAAACTGTACGTGGGCAACCTCGCCTACGCGATCACCGACAGCGACCTGCAGAGAATCTTCTCCGCCCACGGGACGGTGCAGTCCGCGCAGGTCATCATGGACCGCGACACGGGCCGGTCCAAGGGATTCGGCTTCGTTGAGATGAGTTCCGACCAGGAAGCGCAAGCCGCCATCTCCGCCCTGGCCGGGAAGGAAATGGAAGGGCGCGCCTTGACCGTGAACGAAGCCCGTCCGAAGACCGAAGGCGGCGGCGGCGGCGGCCGGGGCGGCTACGGTGGCGGCGGCGGCGGCCGGGGCGGCCCGCGCTACTAAGCGCCGACAACATTCGTACACCCTGTCGCGCTGCGCGACGTTGCCACGAAGCGAAAAGCCGTGTCGCTTCGTTGACGATCCAAGCGGACAGGCGGAGCGTCTCTGCTACCACGCCGGGGCGGAGACGCTCTTTCGTTTACCGGCGACGCAGCAGCCTGCGGGCTGCTGGAGGCTTCTTTTCATGGTCAACCGCAATCTGCTTCGCCAGGTCGAACCCTCCGAGGACGAACTGCAACAAGAACTGGATTCGGCCTTCGGCGCGGACCAGAACGACTGGTTGCCGCCCGACGGTCAGGAGTTCCGCGACAACAAGTTGGTCACTGGCCGGGTGCTGCGCGTCACCGGCGACGGCGTCTGGGTGGACGTCGGCTACAAGAGCGAGGGCGCGATCGAGCTGCGCGAATGGTACGACGAGGACCAGGACAAGGTCGTCCCGCCCCAGCCCGGCGACCAGATCGAGGTCTTCCTCGAATCCGTGCAGGACGAGGGCGGCGGCGTCGTCCTCAGCTACCGCAAGGCGAAGCGGCAAAAGGAATGGGAACAGGTCATCCAGAAGTACAAGGAAGGCGACACCGTCTCCGGCATCGTCACCCGCAAGATCAAGGGCGGCCTGCTGGTCAACATCGGCGCTCACGTCTTCCTGCCGGCTTCGCAGGTGGATGTGCGCCGGCCCGCCGACATCGGCCTGTTCATCGGCAAGACCATCGAGTGCAAGATCCTCATCATCGACGAGGCGCGGCATAACATCGTCGTCAGCCGGCGCAAGCTGATCGAGGACCAGCGCACGGCGATGAAGGAAAAGCTGCTCTCCGAAATCCAGGTCGGCCAGATCCGCAAGGGCGTGGTCAAGAACATCGCCGACTTCGGCGCGTTCGTCGACCTGGGCGGCATCGACGGCCTCTTGCATATCACCGACATGGACTGGGGCCGGGTCGCCAACCCCCGCGACGTGGTGCATCTCGACCAGGAACTCGAGGTCTACATCATCCGCGTGGACAAGGAGAAGGAAAAGATCGCCCTGGGCCTCAAGCAGAAGACGCCGAGCCCGTGGGAGAGCATCGAGCAGAAGTACCCGATCGGCAGCCGGCACACCGGCGAGGTCGTCAACGTCATGAGCTACGGCGCGTTCGTCAAGCTGGAGCCGGGCGTCGAGGGCCTGGTGCATATCAGCGAGATGAGCTGGACCAAGCGCATCAACCACCCCAGCGAGGTCGTGGCCAGCGGCGAGCAGGTTGAGGTGCAAATCCTCAACCTGAACAAGGAAAAGCACGAAATCTCGCTCGGCATCAAGCAGGTCCAGCCCGACCCGTGGACCAAGGTGGCCGAACGCTACCCGGCCGGCACTCAGATCGAGGGCATCGTCCGCAACCTGACCAACTCCGGCGCGTTCCTCGAGCTGGAGGAAGGCAGCGACGGCCTGCTCCACGTTTCGGACATGAGCTGGGTGCGCAAGGTCAGCCACCCGGGCGAAGTGGTCAACAAGGGCGACAAGGTCACCTGCGTCGTCCTCAACGTCGATCGCGAACGCAAGCGCATCGCGCTGGGCATGAAGCAGATGGCTTCGGATCCCTGGGAAGGCGACATTCCGGCGCGCTTCCATCCTGGCCAGGTCAAGACGGGCAAAGTCACCAAGCTCACCAACTTCGGCGTCTTCGTCGAGCTGGAACCGGGCCTCGAAGGCTTATTGCACATCTCGGAACTGGCCGACCACAAGGTCGATAGCCCCGAAGCCGTGGTCAAGGTCGGCGACGAGATCGAGGTCAAGGTGCTGCGTGTCGATCCGGCCGACCGCAAGATCGGCCTGAGCCGCAAGCAACTGTCCGACGGCCCCGGCGAGGGCGAGGAGGAAGCGGGCGCAGCTGCCGGCCGCGCCGCACCGGCCAAGAGCCTGCGCGGCGGCACCGGCTCGGGCGGTGGAGCGCTCTTCAGCCTGCCCGGCCAGGAAAAGGGTGAGGGCGCGGAAGCTCCCTCGGGCGACACGCCTTCCTGATTGTGTCCGAGCAGTCTTGCGCAACCGCAAGCGGGGCCGTCTCCGCTTGCGGTTTCGCGTTGATAGAGACCTTCGTCTCATGGCCCTGGTGGACCTGCACCTACCGCTCGCCCAGGCGGCGCTGCCCGGCGACGTACGAACCTTCTTGCGCGAAGCCGCCCGGCGGATCGATCGCCTGCACCTCGACCACCTGCTGCCCGCCTTTGTGGCCTGCGACTTCGTCCGCGTCTATGCCGGGCTGCGCGCTATCATCGAATCCGACCAGGCCCCGGGCCAACTGTTCTGCGAATGGGGCAGCGGCCTGGGCGTGGTTGCCTGCCTGGCGTCCATGCTCGGTTACGATGCCGCCGGCATTGAGATCGAGGGTGAGTTGTTCGAAGCGGCACAGCAACTCGCGGATGACTTCGAGTTGCC
>JAEUIF010001436.1 GCA_016795185.1 Planctomycetia bacterium
CCCGCCGCTCGCCGGGTTGGTCATCGCGTTGCTCGCCTCCCTGGGCTGTCTGCCCGCTGGCCGCTACGGCAGCGCGCCACGTTCGACGCGCCCGCAATCCGTCAGCCAGCCGCAGGCCACGCAGCCCGCGAAAGCAACACCCGTCCCCGTCCGCCCCGAACCGCTGTCGCCGGACCTGGCCTGGATGGAGCCGACGCCCACCCAGCTCGAACGGCCCATTCCCATCGTCTTCGTGCATGAAACCAGTGACCGGGCCGAATGGAATAAGCTCCAGCAGTTCTGGACCCCGGAGCCGCGCTTGCCGCAGCCCAGTCAGGTGGTTGGCTGGCTCGGCGGCTCGCCCTGGCTCGCCGCCGGCCTGGCGCTGACGCCGTCGGGAGTCGGCCAGGTGAAGCTGAAGGTGCCGCTGGGGCTGGACGATCCGACGGCGTACATCCCGCCGTCGAACCCGCTGACCTTGCAGAAGTGGGAACTCGGCAAACGGCTGTTCTTCGACCCGGACCACGTGCTGCCGCCGAACGCGCACGGCAAGAAGCTGTCCTGTGCCAGTTGCCATGACCCGGCGACGGGCTTCACCGACAAGAACGTCTTGCCGCGCAACCCGCCGACGCTCATCAACAGCGTGTACAACGCGCATCAGTTCTGGGACGGCCGGGCCAGCGCCCTGGAAGAGGTCGTACAGCGCAATCTCGAAGACGAACGCGATACCGGCGCGGATGGCTATCAGCGCCATGCCTGGTCCGGCGTGATCGGCCGGCTGCGACAGAACAAGGACTACGTGGCCCAGTTCCGCCGCGCCTTCGGCACCCCGCCGACGCAGGATGCCGTCGGCAAAGCGCTCGCGTGCTACCTGCGGACAATTCTCTCCGGCGATTCCCTGCACGACCGCGCCGAGTGGGCCATGAAGCAACGCGGCAGCAACCAGCTCGAAGCCCGCGACTACGAGAAGGTGCTGGACGATGCAGCGCTGCTAGCGCTTCAGGAACCGGGCGAGGGTATGCCCGCGAAGGCCGAAGTCGCTCGCGAGCTATTCACCGGCTGGACGCTGTTTCACGGCAAGGCGGGCTGCGTGCAGTGCCACGGCGGCCGGCAGTTCACCGACCAGGGCTTCCACAACATCGGCGAGGGCGACAGCAACAACACCCGGCCGCCGGGCGAAGAGATCGGCCGGTTCGCCTCGCTGCCGCCGGGGCTGAAGGACCGCCGCCTGATCGGCGCGTTCAAAACGCCGGGCCTGCGGGCCCTGCCACGCACCAGGCCCTACCTGCACGACGGACTGCGCCAGGACCTGTTCGAGGTGGTGCATCTGCACGTCAAGCCGGCCTTCGGCGCGCCGAACCTCGACCCGGAAATCCGCGAACGGGAACTGACGGAAGGCGACAAGCGCGCTCTGACGCGCTTCCTGCGCGCCCTCGACGGCGGCCCGGTTCCCGCGGAAACCACCGCCGGCAAGCGCCCCTGAGGAGCGGACCATGAAGCTGGCTTATCGCGATTTCGTGCCCAAGCGGGTCGCCCATTCCACCGGCTGGTTCTGGAGCAAGGACGTGTTCTACGAGAGCCTGGATGAAGCCCTGGAGGCGGTCAACCGCTGGACGGCCGAGTCCCACGTCCGCATCATCAACGTCGAAACCGTGGTCCTGCCCAACATCTGGGAAGAGTACGAGGAAGGCACCACGGATGCGGCCCTGCGGACTTCCGGGGAAACGACCAGCTACTGGCACCAGTTCGTGCGCGTCTGGTACGAGGTGCCATGATGCTGTACGTCGGGCTTTCCAGCCCGACTCGCAGCGCCGGAAATGTGCGGCGCAGGCCATCGTATCTAGTGCATAGTCAAAGGAG
>JAEUIF010001437.1 GCA_016795185.1 Planctomycetia bacterium
CCGCCAGGCGGCCCCCCGGGCGGGCCGCGCCGCGCCCCCCCGGGGGGCCGCGCCCGCCCGAGCACCTGGTGATGCGCCGGCGCGGCCGGGCGGCCGGCAAAGCCCGACGTACAAGCCAGGTAGTTGCTGGCGCTTCGGTTGGGCTGGAAAGCCTGACGTACAGGGCGGTCAGTGCTCGCCGTCGACGGGTTCGTACTGGTTCTGAAAGTGCGTCAGCGCTTCGCGCGGGTTCATGTTGAAGACCGTCTTGCCCTCGGTTGTCCACTGGCCACGCGCGAAGATGAAGACGGCGGAAGCGTAGCGGAGATTATCGACGGCGGGCAGCCCTTCCATGTCGCCGCCCTCGACGGCCTCGAACTGGATGTTGACCGCCACCAGGCCGATGAGCTGGCCGTTGTTGCGGTCGCGGGCCAGTTGCAGGAATGGTTCAAACCGGCACTGCTTCCAGCGCAGGCCGCGCGGCTTGCCGCTCTCGGCGGCGGTGGCCTGAAACTGGTGTTCGAGCTTCTCGCGCTGGAGCTGGAAGAGTTCTCGGGCTCGTCCGACCTGCACCTCGCGGCCGAACGTGCGCGCTGGTCGCCAGAACAGGGCGATGGCCAGCGCCAGCAGCACGAGTCCGAAGAGGATCGACCAAAGCGCTGTCATGCGGCCCCTTCTCGCGTATCATGTACCCGGCCCCGGCAGCCGGTGTCCGGCGGGCAACCAGGAGGCGAACCGTCCCTTATCTTAGAACGACGAGCGAGGAAAGACATGGTCGAGCGACGCAGCGAACTCAGACGGCGTTACCACCGCAAGGCGAAGATGCTCAAGCTCAAGCGGAAGCTGGCGCTGGCCACCGACAGCCGCGAACGCGAGAAGATCCTACGCAAGATCCACCTGCTCAGCCCCGAATGGGAAGAGCCCAAGAAGGCGGCGGCGGGCAAGTAGCGCTGCGGCGTGACCGAAAAAGAAAAATAGCTCTCAGCCGTTAGCCGTCAGCTATCAGCAAGAAACTGATAGCTGACGGCTAACGGCTGAGAGCTATTCTTGGTTTTACGGTGGCAGCCTTACTTCTTCACCTCGAACTCGGCGTCGATGACGTCGTCCTTGCCGCCCTTGCCGTCGCCCGCGGGCTTGGCGCCCGCTCCGTCCGCGCCGGGCGTCGGTCCTGCCTTGCTGTACAGGTGCTGGCTCATGGCGTGAGCCGCCCGTTCCAGGTCGGTGACCGCGCTGCGGATGGCTGCCAGGTCGTCGCCCTTGGCCGCTTGCTTCGCCTTCTCGACCGCGGCCTGGATCGGTGCCTTGTCGCCTTCGGAGATCTTGTCCGCGTTGTCGCGCAGCAGCTTCTCGATCTGGTAGACCATCTGGTCCGCCTTGTTCTTTTCGTCGATTAGCTCGCGCCGCTTCTTGTCGTCCTCGGCGTGCGATTCCGCTTCCCGACGCATCTTCTCGACTTCGTCCTTGCTCAGGCCGCTCGAATTCTCGATGCGCTTGGTGACTTCCTTGCCCGTGCCCAGGTCCTTGGCCGACACGTTGAGAATGCCGTTGTGATCGATGTCGAAGGCGACCTCGATCTGCGGCGTGTTCCGCGGCGCCGGCGGAATCCCTTCCAGATTGAAGAAGCCCAGCAGCCGGTTCGAGGCACTGTCCGCGATCGGGCTTTCGCCCTGGAAGACCTTCACCGTCACCGCCGGCTGGTTGTCCTCGGCCGTCGAGAAGACCTGCTTCTTGGTGGTCGGGATCGTCGTGTTGCGCTCGATCAGCTTGGTGAGCACGCCGCCGAGGGTTTCGATGCCCAGCGACAGCGGGGTCACGTCGAGCAGCAGCACTTCCGACTTGCCGCCCAGCATGAGCTGCGCCCCCTGGATGGCAGCGCCGATGGCCACGACTTCATCCGGGTTCACGCCCTTATGGCCTTCCTTGCCGAAGATTTCCTTCACCAGCGCCTGCACCTTGGGCACGCGCGTCATGCCGCCGACCATGACCACTTCGTCGATTTCCGACGGCTTGTAGCCCGAATCTTGCAGGGCCTTCATCACCGGCCCCCGGCAGCGCTCGATCAGGTGATCGACCAGCCGCTCGAACTGCGAGCGCGTCAGACTCATGGTCAGGTGCTTCGGCGTGCCGTCCACCGCCGTGATGAACGGCAGGTTGATGTCCGCCGTCGTGGACTGCGACAGGTCCTTCTTGGCCCGTTCCGCGGCTTCCTTGAGCCGCTGCAAGGCCATCTGGTCCTTGCGCAGGTCGACGCCGTTCTCCTTCTTGAACTCGTCGGCGATGTAGTCGATCAGCACCTGATCGAAGTCGTCGCCGCCGAGGTGCGTATCGCCGTTGACGCCCTTCACCTCGAAGACGCCGTCGCCGACGTCGAGCACCGAGATGTCGAACGTGCCGCCGCCCAGGTCGAAGACGGCGATCTTCTCGTTTTTCTTCTTGTCCAGGCCGTAGGCCAGCGAAGCGGCGGTCGGCTCGTTGATGATCCGCATCCGCTGCTTGACCTTCTTGCCGGACTTCGGGTCTTCGATCTCCCATTCATCGTCGAAGCCCGCGATCTTGGCGGCGTCGATGGTCGCCTGCCGCTGGGCGTCGTTGAAGTACGCCGGCACGGTGATGACCGCCTTGCGCACCTTGTGCCCGAGGTAAGCCTCGGCGGCTTCCTTGAGCTTGCGCAGGATCATGGCGGAGATTTCCGGCGGCGTGTACTGCTTGCCGTTGATGTCCACCTTGACCAGCTCGTTGCTCTCGCCGACCACCTTGTACGGCACGAGCTTCTCCTCCGCGTCGACTTCCTTGTGGCGGCGGCCCATGAAGCGCTTGATCGAGTAGACGGTCCGCCGCGGGTTGGTGATGGCCTGGCGCTTGGCGGGATCGCCCACCAGGATGTCGCCCTTCTCGGTGAACGCGACCACGCTGGGCGTCAGCCGGTTGCCTTCTTGGTTGGCGATGACCTTGGCCTCGCTCCCTTCCATGACCGAAACCACGGAATTGGTCGTGCCCAGGTCGATACCGATGATTTTTTCACCTTCTGCCATGTCTGTATTCCTTTCCGCAGCCGGCGGGACCATGCTTTGGGAGCTTTTTCCCCTACCCCGACTGCAACTCTAATGCCGCTCCTGTTCCGCAGGACGTCTGGATCGTAACTCCCCCGAACATAGATGGTTCGTGCGGGCAAAAGGATTCAGAAACCAGGCGATCTCGCTCGGCCGTTTTGCTGGGCTGCCAAAATGACAGCCGGCAAATCGTCGAATGGCAAGTTGGTTCCCAATCTGGCAGGCAAACGGCCGGGCCTGTTCGCGGTTTCCCCGGGTCAGCTGCGGAGCGGTGCTAAACCGCAAGCGGTGTCAAACATTCACCCACTCCCCTGGCTTGAGGACCACTGGCTCCGCCGGCGTCTCCTTGCGGACCTGTTTCGCCCACGCCTCGGCGTCCTGAGCGATGGGCGGCCAGGTGTTGTAGTGGATCGGCAGCACCTTTTTCGGCTGCAACAGTTTCACGGCGCGCACCGCGTCGGCTGGTCCCATCGTGTAGTTGTCGCCGATGGGCAGGATGGCCAGGTCGATGCCTTCCTCGCCGATCAGCTTCATGTCCCCGAAGAGGCCCGTATCGGCGGCGTTGTAGATTTTCGTGCCATCGTTCAGGAACAGGTGCAGGCCGCAGGGGTTGCCGCCGTAGCTGCCGTCGGGCAGCTGCGAACCGTGAAAGGCCAGTGTCAGCTTGAGCCGCCCGAACGCATGCTGGAACCCGCCGCCGTGCTGCTGGCCGTGGACCTTGGTCAGCCCCTGCGCCTTGAACCATTCGCTGATTTCATAGTTGGCGACGACCGTGGCCCCGGTGCGCTTCGCGATGGGGATCGTATCGCCGACGTGGTCGCCGTGCCCGTGCGAGACCAGGATGAAGTCCGCCTTCGCATCGTCCGCCTTCATCGGGCAAACCGGGTTGCCCGTGAAGTATGGGTCCATCAGGATGCTCTTGCCGTCGCTCTCGACCAGCAAGCAGGCGTGCCCCAACCAGCAAACGCGCGTCGCCATGAGTGTTTCTCCCGAAGCTAGTCATACCGGGTATAACGAGTAGCCGCGATTTCCGGCCTGAATTGACGCGATTTCCCGCAGAGTTTATCATAGGGATGACGACTAAGAGAGTGTGGCGGCGTAGCGCGCATGATGGTCCCACCGGATCGGTGCATGAATCGGCAGCGCCAACGACTGGTCGCGGTCCTGAGCTTGGTGGCGTTTCTGCTCGCCACCACGCCGGGGGGTGCCGTCGCGCTGCAAGGACTGTTCGCGAGCGGGTCGGTCTGCTCACACGCGGCCTGCGCCGCGCAGCCGGAAGCCGCCAAACCGCGCTGTCAGTGCTGCCATCATCACGACGAACCAGACCTGCCTTCCACGGATACCATCCAGCCGGCCGCGCACGAAACCCCGACCTGCCCCACCTGTCCCCACTGTCCCCGCACTCCGGGAACTCCGCATGGCTGCGCCTGGTGCAGCGTGGCGAAGGCCCCCGGCTGCGTGGCAGCCTGTGACCTGTCCACGGACCTGCTGCCCGCGCTCGGCGCGCGGCTCGTGGAGACCGCCTTGCTCTTTCCGCCCGTTCACTGTGCGGAATTGATCCGTCCACCTCGAAGCTGATCTCCGTTTCCTGGGAGCATTGCGCGCCGTTTGAACCGCTTGCGGTTTAGCAAGGCGCTGCGCGTTTCCATTCGGAGATTGAAGCGTGATCCTCTTTCGGCTGCTGCCGTGGGAATACGGCGTGCGCAACCTGTTTCGACGTCCGGGCCGCAGTGTGCTGACGCTCGGCGCGCTGACGCTGGTGGTGCTGCTCGTCTTCGTGGTCGTCGGCTTCGTGCGCGGCCTGGAGACTTCGCTGGCCGTCAGCGGCGATCCGCGCGTCGTGCTGGTCCATTCGCTCGGCGCTTCCGAGACCGTGGAATACTCGTCGATCCCGATGGGCCACGCCGCCGAGGTCTGGTCCACCAGCTGGGTGCAGCGCCGCTACGACACCACCTACGCTTCGCCCGAACTTTACCTCGGCACCCGGATGCAGACCGAGGCGGACGACCAGCCCACGCTCGGCCTGGCGCGCGGCGTGAAGCCGGCGGCGCTGCTGGTCCGCCGACAGGTGCAGATCGTCGAGGGCCGCTGGCCGGAAGCCGGCGAGGTGCTGGTCGGCCGACTCGCCGCCGTCAAGCTCGGCCGCAGCGACGACGCCCTGGCGATTGGCAAGACGATTCAGTTTGAAAACCGCACCTGGAAGGTCAGCGGCAAGTTCGCCGCCCAGGGTTCCGCGTTCGAGTCCGAAATCTGGTGCCCGCTCGAAGACTTGCAGCAAGCGATGAAGCGCCAGGACATCAGCGTTCTCGCGTTGACGTTGGCCCCCGGCGCGACCGCCGCCGACCTGGACGAGTTCTGCAAGGAGCGCGTCAACCTCGAGGTCGAAGCGACGGCGGAAACCGCCTACTACGCTTCGCTGCAAAAGCACTACGGCCCGGTGCGCTGGCTGGCCTGGCTGATGGTGTTCCTGATCGCCGGCGCGGGCGTCTTCGCCGGCCTGAACACGATGTACGGCGCGGTGGTCGGCCGGGTGCGCGAGCTGGCCACCCTGCAAACGCTCGGCTTTCTGCGCCGCGCCATCGCCCTGAGTCTGGTGCAAGAGGGCACACTGCTCGCCGCCGCCGCCTCCTTGACGGCGGCGCTGCTCGCCCTGCTGTTCATCAACGGGCTGGCGATTCGCTTCACGATGGGCGCCTTCGTGCTGCGGATCGACAGCGTGGCCCTGGCAGTCGGCTGCGGCACGGGGCTGATTCTGGGGATGGTCGGCGCGTTGCCGCCCGCGCTGCGCGCGATGCGCCTCCCCGTGGTCGATGGATTGAAAGCCGTTTAACCGCCCGCGTAGGGTCCGCTGTGCGGACCATGTATGACGTAATCCCTTGCTCCGGTCCGCACAGCGGACCCTACGGGAGAACAATCTCATGAATCGCTGGCTCTTCCTCGCTCCGGTCCTCTTCCTGGTCGGCTGCGGCCAGTCGTCGTCGGACCCGCTGGACAAGATCGCCTACGGCCCCGGCCAGCACCCGGACAGCTTCAAGTATTTGCTCGGCAGCGAACCGGCGGACGCGAAGGACGTGATCGCTCTGCGCGGCGACGCCAAGGACGGTGATGCCGTCGTGGTCGTCGGCCGGGTGGGTGGCAGCAAGCAGCCGGTCATCAAGGGCCGGGCGGCGTTCACCATCGTCGATCTGTCGCTCAAGCCCTGCAACCCCGGCGATGAGGAGGAATGCTTCGACTTCGCCTGCCTGGGCAAAGAGAAGGTGGCTAAAGCCTCGGCGATGGTCAAGTTCGTGGACGGCCAGGACAAGACCCTCAACGTGGACGCCCACCAGCTGCTCAACGCCCCGCAACTCGAAGGCCAGATCGTCGTGGTGCGCGGCGTGGCGAAGCGCGACGAGACCAACAATCTGACGATTCAGGCTAACCAGATTTACCTGCGTCCGAAGCAGGTCGTGAAGGCGACGGAGAGCGCGCAGCCATGAGTCCTCCGCACGTCGATCTCAGCCAGCTGGCGATGCGCCGCGACGAGCCGGCCCTGCCGCGCCCGTCGCGCTCGCTGCTGACGCGCTACCTGCTGCCCGGTGTGGTGCTGCTCGGCTTCGCCGGCCTGGTCGCTTGGGCGGGGCGCGACAGCCTGATGTCGGCACGGTCCGTCACGGTCGTGCCGGTGGTCGCCACGCGTGCCGTGGTTCAGCAAGGCGGCGCGCCACTATTCACGGCCGCCGGCTGGATCGAACCTCGGCCGACGCCGGTGCTGGTGCCGGCGCTGGCCGAGGGCGTCGTCGCGGAACTGCTGGTCGTGGAAGGTCAGGAGGTCCAGGCCGGGCAGCCGGTCGCCAAACTAGTGGCGGCCGACGCCCAGCTGGCGCTCACGGCCGCCGACGCGGACCACCGCCATCGCGAAGCCGAGGCCGACACGCTGCTGGCGAAAGCCGAAACCGATCTGCTTTATTTACCTTTCCAGACGCAGGCCGCGGAAGCCAGTCTGAAACTGGCCCAGAGCGACTACACCGGCAAGAAGAGCGCTGAGGGCACGATTCCCGCCCTCACCGTGCAGCGCGCGGAAAGCGAACTGAGTGCGGCGCGGATTCGGGTCGAGGAACTGAAGGTTCGCAAGCAACGCCTGGAGCGCGAGGTGCATTCCCTGCGTCACATGCGCGACGCCTTCCGCAAGGGCCAGGACTGGCAAAAGGGCATCCCCGATCCGCCGACCGACACCGAGGCCGGCATGAAGGCCGCGCTGACCCGCTGCTGGCAAGCGCAGCTTGCCGTGGACGCAGCCAAGTTGCGGCTCGAACGCATGGTAGTGCGCGCTCCGACCGCCGGCCGCGTGCTGGCCCTGATCGCCCGGCCCGGCAGCCGGCTGATGGTCCAGGGCGGCGGGAACCACGAGAGCGGCGCGGTGGTCAGCATCTACGATCCGAAGATGCTTCAGGTCCGCGCCGACGTGCGCTTCGAGGATTTACCGCAGGTGCAGCCGAGCCAACCAGTGCGCATCGAGTCGCCGGCCATCGCGGGAGCGCCAGCGGCCGGCAAGGTGCTGTTCGCGACCAGCGTTGCCGACGTGCAGAAGAACACGCTGCAAGTGAAGGTCGCCGTCGAGAACCCGCCCTCGCTGCTCAAGCCCGACATGCTGGTGCAGGTGACGTTCATCGCCCCGCCGCGCGCTGAGGCTGCCGAGTCAGTGACCGAAACCATGCGGCTGCTGGTGCCGCGCCCGCTGGTGGACGGCGAATCGAAAATCTGGGTTGCCGACCAGACGGCCCAGGTCGCCCGCCTGCGTCCGGTCAAGCTGGGGCGGCCCATCAACGCCGAGCAGGTCGAAGTGCTGGAAGGCTTGAACCCCGCCGACAAGCTGATCGTCGGCGGGCGCGACGGCCTGACCGACGGCCAGCGCATAGTAATCACGGGCGAGGACGCCACGCTCGGCGTCAGCGCGCCGGTCGGCGGTAGTAAAGCTCCGAAGGTCAAGCGTCTTCAGGGCGAACACGAGAACAAACATTGAGGCGAGCCGGCCTGAAGTACGTCGGGCTTTCCAGCCCGACCGAAGCACCGGCGATTGGTCGCGTCTGCTTCGTTGCGCCGCATGCCTTCGGCGCTTCGGTCGGGCTGGAAAGCCCGACGTACTTTAACAACGACCGAGAGCACCACCATGCCCCTCGTCGAAATCCGCAATCTGACCAAGGAATACCGCAAGGGCGAGCAGGTCATCACGCCGCTCAAGGACGTCACCCTCGACGTCGAGAAGGGCGACTTTGTCTCGCTGATGGGTGCCAGCGGTTCGGGCAAGAGCACGCTGCTCAACCTCATCGCCGGCATCGACCGGCCGACACGGGGCCAGTTGCACGTCAACGGCACCGACATCGGCAAGCTGTCGCGCACGCAACTGGCGCACTGGCGTTCGGCCAACGTCGGCTACATCTTTCAGCTGTACAACCTGATCCCGGTGCTGACCGCCTGGGAGAACGTCGAGATGCCGTTGTTGCTGCTGCCGTTGTCGCGCGCCGACCGCCGCAAGCGGGTGGCCATCGCCCTGGAAGCCGTCGGCCTGAGCGACCGTTCCGAGCACTATCCGCGACAGCTTTCGGGCGGCCAGGAGCAGCGCGTCGGCATCGCCCGCGCCATCGTCGCCAACCCGGCCATCGTCGTCGCGGATGAACCGACCGGCGACCTCGACGCCGAGACCACCGAGCAGATTCTGCACCTGCTGCAACGCCTGAACAGCGAACTGTCCACCACGCTGGTCATGGTCACGCACGACCCAAACGCCGCGGCGATTGCCAGCCGCCGGCTGCGGCTCGAAAAGGGCGAACTACTCGAACCCGAACGCCCCGCGCTGCTTGCCACCCGGAGGGCGTGACGCCATGTTTCGCTTCATCCCCTACATCGTGAAAAACCTCTGGCGGCAGCGCACCCGCACGCTGCTGACCGTCAGCGGTTCGGCCGTGGCGCTGTTCGTCTTCTCGTTCGTCGGTTCGGTGCAGGAAGGGCTCGACCGCCTGACGCGCGACCGCCAGAACGAGCGCACGCTGATCGTCTTCCAGGCGAACCGTTTTTGCCCGTTCACGAGCAAGTTGCCCGAGGACTACGAACGCACGATCCGTCGCCTGCCTGGTGTGGCCGACGTGGTGCCCATTCAGCTGTTCATGAACAACTGTCGGGCCAGCCTGGACCTGGTCGTCTTTCACGGCGTCGCGCCCCAGAAGCTGCGCACCGCCCGCAACCTGCAAGTCCACACC
>JAEUIF010001455.1 GCA_016795185.1 Planctomycetia bacterium
GACCGACAACTGTTCCATGGCGCGGAATTGAGACTGGTGCCGCTGAAATGTCTGGTGGAACTGGCACCGACGCTTGCGGAACTTGCCGACTTGCCGATTGGCTGGCGCGCTTGGCGCGAGACGGAAAACGGTCCCTGGGAGCGTGAGTCGCTGAAGACTCAAGATCGTACCAGGGCGAAGACTGCTAGCCTCCTTGAGCATCTGCGGAGAACCAGTCTCACGTTACCGCCTGGTACTCCGAGCACAATGGAAATGCTGCGGGAGGATCGCGAGCGATGATCGCCTCGCCCATCGCCTGCGTGATCGATGCCAGTGTGTTAATCAAATTGGTGGTGTCCGAAACGGATTCCGATAAGGTGCGGGCGCTTTTCGATCATCTGGTTCTTGATCCGGCCGCGCAATTCCATGTGCCTGAATTCTGTTTGCTGGAATGCACGAACATTCTCTGGAAGCAAGCAAGGAAGAAGATTCTGTCGATCTCCGATGCGAACTTGAAATTGCAAATGATGCGTGGCCTGGCATTGCAGATTGAGCCACTCGGCGATCTGCTCGATCCGGCTTTGAACATGGCAGCGAGCCTGGATGTCAGCGCCTACGATGCCACGTATTTGGCAGCATCATCCAGGCTGGGCTTGCCCTTAATCACGGCGGACGACAAGCTCTTCCGAAAGGCAGCAGCGGTATATCCGAACATCGTGCTGCCGAGTAATCTGGTCGTACCACCGCTTCCGCCAGGAACAAACCCGTAAGGAGGCGATTCCATGTGGCTCTTCGAGAAACAAACCGTTCCGACCATCCAGACCGAACTGCCCGGCCCGAAGGCCCAGGCGCTGCTGGAGCGCGATCAGCGCTTCATGTCGCCGTCGTACACGCGCATCTACCCGCTGGTGGTCGCGCGCGGCTCCGGGGCCGTCATCGAGGATGTGGACGGCAACCTCTATCTCGATTTCACCGCCGGCATTGCCGTCACCGCTGCCGGGCACTGTCATCCCGAAGTCACTGCCGCCATTCAGGACCAGGCCGCCAAGCTGATCCACATGTCGGGCACCGACTTCTATTACGAACCGCAGATTGATCTCGCACAGCGGCTCGCGGAGTCCGCGCCGGGCACGACGCCCAAGCGCGTCTTCTTCACCAACAGCGGCGCGGAAGCGCTCGAAGCCGGCCTGAAGCTGGCCCGCTGGCACACGGGGCGTTCGCGCGCCATCGCCTTCATGGGAGCATTCCACGGCCGGACCTATGGGGCCATGTCGCTGTCGGGTTCCAAGCTGGTGCATCGCCGCGGCTTCTCGCCGCTGGTGCCCGATATTCATCACGTGCCCTATCCGCGCGGCTGCACGACCTGCGCCAATCCCGACGCGGCCTGCGAGTGCGTCCGCCAGATCGAGGAAACCGTGTTGAAGCGGACCGCGCCGCCCGAAGAGGTGGCGGCCATCTTCGTCGAACCGATTCAGGGTGAAGGCGGTTACCACGTGCCGCCCGCCGGCTTTCTGCCCGCGCTGCGCGCCCTGTGCGATCGCTACAACATCCTGCTGGTCGCCGACGAGGTGCAGTCCGGCATGGGCCGCACGGGCAAGCTCTTTGCCGTCGAGCACTGGGGCGTGGAGCCGGACATTCTCTGTCTGGCGAAGGGCATCGCCAGCGGCATGCCGTTGGGCGCGATCATCGCGCGCGGCGAGGTCATGGACTGGCCGCCCGGCAGCCATGCCAGCACCTTTGGCGGCAACCCCGTCAGTTGCCGGGCGGCGCTCACGACCCTGGACCTGCTCGAACGCAAGTACATCGTCAACGCGGCGGAGCGCGGCGATCAGCTTCGGCAAGGATTGATCCAGTTGCGCAAGAAGCATGCGGCGCTGGGCGATGTGCGCGGCCTGGGCCTGATGATGGCGGTGGACCTGGTGAAGAACCAGGACCGTACAGCGCTCGACCCGGCTCTGCGCGACGACGTGGTACAGTCGGCCTACCGGCGCGGCCTGCTGCTGCTGGGCTGCGGCGATGCGGCCATCCGCTTCTGCCCGCCGCTGTGCATCACCGCCGAGCAGGTCAACACGGCATTGCACATCCTGGATGGCGTCCTCGCGGCTCGACAGCCGCAGGCGGCAGGCGTCTGAGGTTGCTTGCTTTTTCGGTGGCCGGTCCATAGTGTTGCCGGTGCCGCGGCCTTGCGGCGAACTCTCTGTGAGGGCCACTCATGCCTGCTCCCATCCTGGTGACCGGCGGCTGCGGCTTCATCGGCAGCAACTTCATTCGCCTGGTGCTCGAAACCGAACCGGACGTCAACCTCATCAACCTCGACGCGCTGACCTACGCCGGCAACCTGGCCAACCTCGCCGACCTGGCCGGGAACCCGCGCTATCGCTTCGTGCATGGCGACATTGCCGACCGCAGCGCCGTGCGGCAGATCGTCCAGGGCGGCGTGTCGGGCATCATCAACTTCGCCGCCGAGAGCCACGTCGATCGCAGCATCCAGGATTCGGGGCCGTTCATCCGCACCAACATCGTCGGCACGCAGACGCTGCTCGACGCGGCCCGCGAGTTCAACGTGCCGCGCTACCTGCAAGTGTCCACGGACGAGGTCTACGGCAGCCTGGGGCCGACCGGCTTCTTCACCGAGGACACGCCGCTGGCGCCCAACAGTCCGTATTCCGCCAGCAAAGCGGCGGCCGATATGCTGGTGCGTGCTTACGTGCATACGTTCCACTTCCCGGCGGTGATTACGCGCTGCTCGAACAACTACGGGCCGTATCAGTTTCCGGAGAAGCTGATTCCGCTGTTCATCACCAATTTGCAGCGCGACGAACCGGTGCCGGTCTACGGCGACGGCCAGAACGTCCGCGACTGGATTCACGTCCTCGACCATGCCCGCGCCATCTGGACCGTGTATCAGAAGGGCAAGGTCGGCGAGGTCTACAACGCGGGCGGCCATAGCGAGAAGACCAACCTCGAATTGACGCACCTGCTGCTCGACATCCTGGGCAAACCCAAGACGCTCATCAAGTACGTCAAGGACCGGCCGGGCCACGACCGCCGCTATGCCATCGATACGGGCAAGATCAAGAACGAACTCGGCTGGCAGCCGAAGGTGACGTTCGAGCAGGGCCTGCGCGATAC
>JAEUIF010001475.1 GCA_016795185.1 Planctomycetia bacterium
GCCAGCTTCTCCTCGGGCACTTCGCCCGGCTCGAAAGGGGCCAGCACATCGCAACCGGGGAGCACGCCGCCCCAGAAGGCCCAGGTCTTGCGCGGGCCGGTGTTCTGCCGAGCCTCGACGGGCAGTTGCAGGTTCAAGGAATAGACGACGCTGCCCAGCGGATCGGCGTCCACGAGCAGCACGCGCTGCCCGGCCCGGCTCGCCACGCAGGCCAGGTTGACCGCCGTGGTCGTCTTGCCGACGCCGCCCTTGTGACTGGTGACCAGCAACTTGTGCATGACGGGGACTCTCCGATGAAGCGCTACACCGCCGCGCTGCGCGGGCGCAGCAACGGCAGCAGGGATTCGGCCACGGCGGCATAAGCCAGTCGGGCGGGGCCGGCCGGCAAATCGCTGCCCGGCGCGAGCGGCCAGTCGCGCACTTCCGGCCGAAAGGGCAGCGGCGGCTCCAGCAGCAGACCAGCATGCAGTTGACGCAGTTGAGCCAGCACCTGCTGCTGCCCGGCATCCGCCTCGTGCAGGATGCCGACGAGCAGACCCAGCACTTCGAGCCTGGGATTCGATTGACGGGCGGCACGCAGCGCGCTGGTGGCCGCTGCCAGCGTGCGCAGCGCCAGCAAGTCCGGCAAGCAGGTCAGCAGCACACCATCGGCCCGCGCCAGAATCGGCCGCGCGGCGGACTCCGTCAGCGAAGGGCAATCGACGAGCACGATCTCTGCATCCAGGTTCGGCCAGTCTGCTCCCGTAAACGAGGCGAGCCGCACGCCGGTCCAGCGGCACGCGCCCGGCGAACCGCCGGCCACCAGCGTGGCGGCCCCGACCGGGTCGGCATCCAGCAAGGTCACACGCTTGCCGGCCCGGCCCCAAGTCCAGGCCAGCGCCAGCGCCGCCGTGGTCCGGCCGGTGCCTCCCTTCTGGCTCGCCACCGCCAGCACGTAAGGCGCGGTCACGCTGCACTCCTCATTCCCAGTTGAATTCGTTCAGGACGCTGTCCGTGTTGACGACCGGCGGAGCGGCGATTGGTTCGGTGGAGGTCGGTGGCTCATCGGGATCAACGAACACGCCATCGAATCCGGACGGAGCGGCAAGCGGCTCCGTGGCCCGTGCTTTCCGGGCGTCGCCGTCCCAGTCGATGTTCTCCAGGAAACTGCCCGGCAGGATGGCACCGAACGCCGACGGCACGGGTTGGCGCAGGGCGGCCAGGTCCGATAGCGCGGCGGCCAGACGGTCGCGTTCTGCATCCCAGGGGCCGGGGTCCGGCAAGTCGCTCATGGGGTGGTTCCGTGGAAGTCGGTTCGTCGCTAGTGCAAAATCAAGCGACCTGTTGCGCAAGGCTTTACTTGGGTGGCACGCCCCTCGGTACTCCGAGGGCGTGGGGAGCGACTCGCACGCCCTCGGAGTACCGAGGGACGTGCCACCCATCATTAGTTCGGGCAACATCTCTTTTGACCATGCACTAGGCGCCGGGCAGCAGGTCCAGCAGTTCCCGCGCGGTCGGCCTCTGTCCGGGTTCTTTTTCCAGCAGGCGATGCAGCACGGCGCGCCACGGCGCGGGCAAGTCCTCGGCAATGGCCGGTGCCAGGTGCAGATGCTGGCGCGCCAGTTCCTCCGGTGCGCCGGTGAACGGCGGGCGGCCGTGCAGCATCTCGTAGAGCAGAATGCCGAGCGCGTAGACGTCGCTCGCCGCCAGGCACCGGCCCGCGAACTGTTCCGGGGCCATGTAGATCGGCGTGCCGGATAGCCCCGCCGCGCCAGCCATGCCCGCTCGTTGCAGGGCCAGTGCCAGGCCGAAGTCGGCCAGCTTGACCGCCGCGCTATCGTCCGTGCCGTCGAACAGCACGTTTTCCGGCTTCAGGTCGCGATGCGCCAGGCCGATGCGATGGGCCTCGGCCAGCCCCTCCGCCAGTTGTCGGGCGAGCACCGCCGCGCGGCGCGGTGCAAGCTCTTGCCCGGCGCGGCGTGTCCGCAGCAGAGCGTCGCGCAGGCTGCCGCCGCCGCAGTGTTCCAGGAAGAGGTAGCGCGGGCCATCCGGTGTTTCGAGCAAATTGATAAGGCGGACGATGCGCGGATGGCTGAGCCGGAACATGGCGCTCAGCTCGCGGTAGAAGCCGCGCGCCCGCCCCGGACGCGCTTCGAGCCGCTTGACGGCCAGCAAGTCGTCGGTGACGCGGTCGCGCGCCGCCCAGACGGTGGCATACGCGCCGCACCCCAGGTAGCCGAGCATCGCGTAACGCGCGCCGAGGTCGCGGCCGACGGCGGCTTGCAGGCGGTCGCGCTCGCGCGGCGACGGCACGAACGGCATGCCGGACGGCAAGTTCGCATCGTCGGTCATCGGTACTTCACTGGTGGGCGTCATGGCAAGCTCCTTCAGGCCGCGCGGACCTCGGCCAGCGCGGCCACGATCTCGGCGTGCGACTTGCCGGCCGCTTGCCAGCCTTCCACCGCCGTCAGCCGTGAGGCCAGACCGATGATGAACTGGCTCGACGCCGCGCCGCAGGCGGTGCAGGCCGTCTGCACGCACTCCAGCGGTTCACCCGTCAGCTGGGCGAAGAAGCCCGCGAAGATGCCCGCGAACAGCGCATCCGCCGGTTGCTCGGTCTGCTGGAGCAGGTCGGCCATGATGGCTCCGTGCAACTCGGCGATCAGCAAGCCTTGCTCGTAATGCTCCAGGTCAAGGTGCAGCCGGCCCCAGCCGTGATGGCTGAACAGCTCCACCAGGCAGGCGAGAAACGTGGCCATGCTGAAATCATGTAGCGGTTGGCCGTAGAACTGGGTCATCTCCTGCTCGAAGCGGCGCGCGAGCAACTCGCCCCAGCGCCGGCCGCAGCGTTTGAAGACCGCCGTCGCCGCCGGGCCGCACTCATCCGTGATGGCACGGTTCATACCGAGCAGGAAGTCGTCGGTCAGCGCGCAGAGCCGCGTACCCAGACGGTTGCGCATGACGCCCTGCGGTGCGTTCGTTTGGGCGTAGAGCCCTTCCGCGTAGAAGTTGCCGCGCCAGAGCAACTCGTCCGGCGCGGCGGCGACATCCGGGGCAAGCGTTTCGGTGGTCATGGTTGCCTTCTGAAAAATAGCTCGGTGATCGAACTGGACCTCGATGCCCAAAGCATGTCGGCGCTGGTTCGTCGTTCCGCCATCAGGCGGCGAGTCGCACGCCGCCGGAAGGCGGAACGACGAACCGAGCAGCTAAAGCCGGAGTTACACCGCCGCCTTGTGCGGTTCGGGAATGTCGGCCAGCACCTCGATGGTGCGGTTCAGGTGCGGTTCCAGGAGCTGGTAAGCGTCGGCCGGCAGCTTCTGCCGGCAAGCGTCGCGCAGGAAGGTGTACGTATCGCGCATGAAGCGCGGCGTCATGCCGGCCGAGGCGACCATGGTGCGCAACCAGTAGAGCAGTTTGTCGGCGGCCATTTCCAGATCGTCCATGAGCATGCCCTGCACGTTGTAGCGCAGCACCAGTTGCATGTCGCGAAAACCCTTTTCCCAGGCGCGGTCGTGCAGGTTGGCGAAGTTGGTGTAGCGCTTCTTCATCTCCGTCAGCGCCAGGTTGACGAGTTCGGTCTCATGCTGCTCGACCAGCTTCGCAGCTTGCAGGCGCTTCGGCATGGCGGCGCAGAGCGCCAGCACCTGTTCCTGTTCCGCGGCGGTCAGGTAACGGCTGTCGGTGGCGTTGATGAGTTGCATCATTCGGGAATACATCGCGGTGGCTCCTCAAGGCTCGCGGTCGGTGGTTCATTCCCAGTCAGGTCCATAAACGGTTCAGCGTTCAGTTCGTAGTTCCGCCTTCAGGCGGCGCTCGCCCAGCGCCGCCTGAAGGCGGAACTACGAACTTCGGAACCGTCATTCAGTCCCAGACGAATTCGGACAGCACCCGTTCCAGCGTTTGCAGGTTCGGCACGACGGTTTCGGTCGCCGCGGTCTGACGCGGCCGATTGCGCCAGTTGATAGCGGTCAGGAAGCGCTTCAGCGACAGGGTGCCCGGCGGTACGGCGCTCTCGGCCTTGACCGGAGCCGGTGCGGCAATGGGTGCGTTCTTCCAGTTCATGCGCAGGAAAAACTGCACGACGCGCCAGCTGCCGAGCGCGGCAGCTGGCTGGACGGGCGGAGCGGTCCCGTTGATCGGCAATAGCTCGTCGAGCAGGCCGTTGATCTGCCCGGCTTCGGGCAGGCTCTGCAAGCGGTTCGGAAACGATTCGGTCATGGCCAGGCTCCGGCACGGTTTGGCGGTCACACGGACTGCAATTTCCTTGGCAAGTCTTCGGTTGGGTGCCATGCCCACGGCTTTGCGTGGGCATGGGGACCTCGTCAGCTTCCCATGCCCACGCAAAGCCGTGGGCATGGCACCCAAACCTCTGATTGAGTCCGAAGTCTCATATCCCTGCAATCCACACGAACAAGGTGTACTAGACGGACTGCAATTTCTTCATGATGTCCTTGGAAGTCGCACCCTCGTTGCGCCAGAACTGGGCGGCGTTGACGCGCTTGTCGGTCGAGATGAGGAACTTGCAGAAGTCCTCGCCCATCGAATAGCACTGGATCTCGATGCAGGCCAGCTGCCGTTTGGCCAACACGCTGAAGACGGCGGCGAACAGGCCGGCGTAGAAGTAGCAGACCACCTTGCCCACATCGCCCAGTGACTGGGCCACCGCCGACTCGAAGAGGTCGATGAAGATCAGGCCCTGCTTGCCCTGGCGGAAGTCGTAGCGCCAGCCGCCCCAGCCTTCGATCTGCAACGGCCACCACCAGGTTTCGAGCATCATGCCCATCGCCAGCTTGTTCATTTCGACTTCAAACTCGGCCTGGACGCGCTGCGAGAAGGACTTCATGTCCTGCATGCCCCACTCGTAGCCGCACTTGTACATGATCTCGCCGGCGGCGTCCCCGACCTCGTCCTCCAGGCCGCCGAGCAGGGCGACGAGAAAGTCCTCGCTGACGCGGATCAGCCGCTGACCGTAGACGTTGGTCAGCGTGCCGGCCCGCGCGTCGTGGCGATAGAACATGTCGTCGGTGTAGTGATTGTGCTTGAAGGCTTGCGGGCCGTGGACGACGCGAATTTTGTCGCGCACCTCGCCGGCAGCCTCGCTGTTGGGCGTCTTCAGCAGCGTCAGCATCTGGGGGTTCGCCTTCTCGCCCCAGATCAGGCTGAGCCGCTGGTCCGTGGGTTTCTCGATGACCGCCGACATGAAGCATCTCCTCGGAATGGATCGCGGACGGAAACGGACTGCCGTATCAGGTCGCTTCCCGCAGTTGCTGGACCTCGACGTTCAGCGCTTTCAGTTCTTCGAGCCGGGTGCGGGTGATGATCTTGCCCTTGGCGATGAGCACCGCGCCGTTGATCGGGTGCAGGATGTTGGCCTGGGCGCGCTGGCCGAGCAGGCTCATCAGGTCTTCGGCGCGCTCGATGTACATGCCCTCGGGCAGTTCGACGACCACGCCCTCGCCCAGCACGCGGGCCTGGCAGGCGAGCCGGCTGTCCGGCGCGCAGCCGGTGATGTAGCCGAGCGTGCGTTCCTCGCGCGGCGTGCGCGGCGTCAGTCGGTCCGCGCCCTGCTTGATGTGGACATGGCAGGTGGCGCAGACGCCCTTGCCGCCGCAGGCCATCAGCACCTTCAGGTCCTTGGCCAGCAGGGCTTGCAGCAGGTCGGTGCGCGTGGGCACCTGCAAGGTTTCGTGGATCGGCTCGAAGTGCAGCGTCTTCACGACTGGATGACCTCCAGTACACAGGGCATGGCCGCGAGCGCGGGCGGCGCGGCTGGGATGCACACATCGGGCGCGGTCAGCGCGGCGTAGAGCGCGTGCAGCCCGCTCATGGTCCGCACGGCGGCGGCGAGCACCTGTTCGGCCTGGTCATCCGTCAGCGGCAATGCCGCCAGCACCGCCTTGAACTGCTGCCAGGCGCGCGGCCGATCGGCCATGCCTTGCAGGTGGTAGTCCAGTCCCTGGCCGGGACGAGGCGGCACGCCGAGCGCTGCGGACAGCGGCTTGACGAGCACCATCGAACCCATGCGCGAGCCTTCGAGAATGTAGAGACTGCCGAGCAGCGCCCAGGGTCGCTGCGCCGACCACTCTTGCAGCTCGCGGACCAGGGCCAGCGTGGCGGGCCAGGGACGCGCGGCGGGCGCGCCGCCCAGCACCGCCAGGTCGGTGTGCAGCACGGGCAGCCGGGCCATGCCGGATTGATACAGAACGCGCAGCGCGTCGTGCAATTCCAGTTCGCGTTCCAGGGTGGCGTGCAGCAGCGTCAGCTGGCCCAGCAGGGCCAGGTAGTCGGCGCGGGTAATCCGCCCGGCGGCCATCGCCTCGGCGGCCGGCAAGCGCTCGATGCGCCCGTGCAGTTCGGCGGTGGCTTCGCGCAGTCGCAACGGCAAATCCATGATGCACTCCATTCCGGGCGGCTCGGCGTCTGTCTCATCAGGCTTCTCCCCTCGCCCCTTGCGGGAGAGGGGTTGGGGTGAGGGGTCGTGAGCGAATGCTCTGTCTGTTCCACCCCTCACCCCAACCCCTCTCCCGCAAGGGGCGAGGGGCTGCTGGAACAGACTCTCAACGGTAGAGAAAATCGTGCAGGAAGCGGTGCGTCCACTCCGCGCCGAAGACCTTGCTGAGATAATCCCGACCGGGCGAATGCTCGATGTGGTGCTGCTTGAAGCGGCACAGCTGCTCGACGCTTTCCGGACGGGTCGGCAGACCGGGCGCGCCCCAGCGGGCGGCGCAGTGGCACCAGAGCTGCAAATAGTCCTCGGACAGTTGCAGCAATGCGGGACCACAGTCCGCGCCGTGCGGCCGGGTGAAGACGTAGCCGCCCGGCGAGAACTCCACCGCCCAGGCCGGCGTTGCGGCCGGCGCGGGCAGCGCGGCGTAGCGCTCCGCCAACCGGCTGGTGGCCACGCCCAGCGTGGCACGCCGCGCCGGCCGCAAACCCGGCGCTTGCAGATCGACGAACGCCAGTCGTGGGCAACCACCTGTAACGAGCAGTTCAGCCGCGAACACCGGCATGCTCTCCGGGTTCGCCGGGAAGATCATGACATTGACGATCTCCAGCGTCGTGCCCAGGATTTGCACGAAGCGGCACTGCGCGAATGGCGCGCCCGCCGGCCCCACGTCCCAGCAGGCCGCCGTCAGCGCGATGCGTCCGCCTGACCCCTCGGCCGCCGCCAGGTCGGCGGGCAAGTCGCGAGTCTGCAAGCCCAGCGTGCGCAGCGTCGTGGGGGTCAGTGGACCGAGGTCGGTCAACAAGCGTTCGGTGTCGGGAAGGCTAGCGATCATTGGGTTCCGTGCGCTCCGCTTCGTGGGACCGGGAGAAACGACCCAGCACGCGCTGCCAGACCGAACGGTGCAGGGAACTGGCGTCGCCCGTGGGCTTCGCGCCGCGCAGGTTGGGCGACGAGCCCGGCCCGGCGCGCTTCAGTTCTTGCTCGGCTTCCTGGAGCGCCGCTTGCAACTCCGCGCAATCCTGGAAGCGCTCTTCCGGCGTCTTGGCCAGCATCTTCAGGATGATGTCGGACAGCAACGGGCCAACCTGCGGCTGCAACTGCACCGGCGGCACCGGCGCTTCCCGCATGTGCTTCATGATGACTTCCGCGACTGACTGGCCGCGAAACGGCATCTTGCCCGTCAGGGCGTGATAAGCGGTCGCACCCAGGGCGTAGATGTCGGTGCGGTGATCGACCCGCAGCGAATCGCGAATCTGCTCGGGCGCGATGTACGCGGCAGTGCCCGCGAGGCCCGGTTGCTCGGCGGCCGACGCCATGCTCGAACGCAGCGCTTCGTTGCACACCAGGGCCAAGCCCAGGTCGGCCAGCTTGGCCGAACCATCGCGGGCGATGAGGATGTTGGCGGGCTTCACGTCGCGATGCACGATGCCGAGCTTGTGGGCGCTGTGCAGGCCGTCGGCGATCTGCCGCAGGTAGCACACAGCGCGGTCGGGCCGCAACTGGCCGCTCTGTTCGATCAGTTCCGCGAGGCTCAGCCCTTCCACGTATTCCAGGACCATGCAGGGCACCTCGCCCTGATCGTGATAGTCCCAGACGCGGATCAGGTTCGGGTGATTGAGCTGGGCCAGCAAGCGGGCTTCGCGCTGCAACTGCTCGCGGATGCCGCCGTCCTGTTCGAGCACGCCCGCGTGCAGCACCTTGACCGCCACCGGGATGTTCAGGTTCTGATGCAGCGCCCGGAAGACGACGCCGTAGGCTCCCTTGCCGACTCGCTCCGTGATCAGGCAGTTGCCCACAGTCGCGCCCACGTCGATGGGCGAGTTGCCCGGGGTCCGCGCCCCGGCCAGTGCCACCGTCCGGGTCATGACCGGCTCGCGCGGGTTGCTGCTCGGCGTCGCGGGGCGGCCTGGCCATTCGCGGTTGGCAATGGTCGTAACCGCCGCGCTGGCCACCTGCACGGGCGTCTGCGCCATCTTCGCCGACTGGCTTTCGGGCGGAGGTTCGGCTTGGCGAGCGCGGCTGCGCTGGCACACCGTGTCGATGGCGCGCTCCGCATCCGCGGCCAGGAGGTGGTTGCAATCCGCGAACTGCACGTAACCCTTCTGCATCACCTCGACGGTTTTGACCGCCGCGGCGGTGAACACGCCTTGCCGCGCCAGGAACTCGGTCAGTCCTTCACCTGCGCGGCGTTCCGCGAGCCACCAGGCGTTGACAGCGCTGGCTCGCTCCACACCGACGGCGGTGGTCTGGCCGAGCAAGCGCAGGACGAAGCCGTCCTGCGCTTGCACTGAACTGCCTGTCGCTCCGCGCTGCTCCGTCACGATGCTGCTCAGGGTGAGGCCGCCGCCCTGCTCCGAAGTCGGGCGTTGCGATCCAAGGCAAAGCGCATGCCAGGAGCGGTTGCATCGAACGAGAGAAGCCGCAAACTGCTGCAACGCCGCGAATTGGGCAAAGAAAATAAGTCGCGCTCGCTGAGTGGCTGCGGGCAATTCGCCGCACGCGACGCGAGCGCGTGGGCCTCGCGGGCTCAGCGTGAGCCCCGCTGCGCGCCGGCCGTTGACCGGCTGGATTGCCAGCCTACAATTTTTGGAGGGCCCTCACCGCTGCCCCTAGTGCATCGTCAAATGGGATGTTGCCCGAAGGAATGATGGGTGGCACGTCCCTCGGTACTCCGAGGGCGTGCGAGTTGCTCCCCACGCCCTCGGAGTACCGAGGGACGTGCCACCCAAGTAAAGCCTTGCGCAACAGGTCGCTTGTTTTTGCACTAGGGCTTGCGCGAGCGCTGGCGCTCTCCCGCCGACAATCCGCCCTGACGACGAAGTCGCCCTGGTCCCTCGGAACGGACTATGAACGCGGCTCAAGCAGCACCAACCTTGCTGGTCGTGGATGACGACCCGGACATCCTGCTCGCTTTCATCGACCACGCCGCCGGCGATCTGTTTCAGCGCGTCGAGGTCGCGCGCACCGGCGCGGAGGGACTGGACCGCGCGGCCCGCTTGCGGCCGGATGTGATCCTGCTCGACGTTCACCTTCCCGACATCAGCGGGCTGGATGTGCTCTGCCGGCTCAAGAAGCTGGACGGCCATTGCCCGGTGCTCATCATCACTGCGAGCAACACCACGGATACCGCCATCGAGGCGGTGAAGCGCGGCGCGTTCGAGTACCTCATCAAGCCGCCCGAACTGGGCGAACTGCGGCAGTGCCTGGCCCGCGCCCTCGAAGTGGGCCGACAGATGAAGGTGCCGGCGCTGATCGCCGAGTCGGAGCCGACCGACGACCGGGCCGACGCGATCATCGGCCGCTGCCGGCCAATGCGCGAGGTCTACAAGGCCATCGGCCAGGTGGCCGAGCGCGACGTGACCGTGCTGATCCTGGGCGAGAGCGGCACCGGGAAAGAACTGGTGGCCCGCGCCATTTACCAGCACAGCAAGCGCGCCGCCGGCCCGTTTCTGGCCATCAATTGCGCGGCCATTCCCGAAACCCTGCTGGAAAGCGAGCTGTTCGGCCACGAGCAAGGGGCCTTCACCGGCGCGGTGCGCCGGCGCATCGGCAAGTTCGAGCAGTGCTCCGGCGGCACGCTGTTTCTCGATGAGGTCGGCGACCTGTCGCCCGCCACGCAGGGCAAGGTGCTGCGGCTCTTGCAGGAGCAGCGCTTCGAGCGCCTGGGCGGCGCGGACACGATCCAGACCGATGTGCGCATCGTCGCCGCCACCAACCGCGACCTGGAAAGCATGGTCCGCGAAGGACTCTTTCGCGCCGACCTCTACTACCGGCTGAGCGTTTGCGAGGTGCAACTCCCACCGCTGCGCGAACGCAACGGCGACCTGACGCTGCTGGTGCATCACTTCCTGGAGCGCTTCGGGCGCGAACTGAACAAACGAGTCAACAAGATCGTGCCGGAAGCCATGGCGCTGCTGGAGCGCTACTCCTGGCCGGGCAACATTCGCGAGCTGCAAAACGTGCTGCGCCAGGCGATGCTGCGAGCCACGGGCGACGTGCTGGTGCCGGCGCACCTGCCCGAGCACATTCGCACGGCGTCGCTGTCGCGGCAGCCGCCGGCCGGCACCAGTGCCGCGTTGCCGGAACAGTTTCCAGTGCTGGAGGAGTTTATCCGCGAACGGCTCGCCGCCGGCACGACCCAGCTGTACGCCGAGGTCGGCCAGGCCGTGGACCGCCGCTTGCTGACGCTCGTGCTGGCCCACACCGAGGGCAATCAACTCAAAGCGGCCCAGTTGCTCGGCGTGACGCGCCGTACCCTGCGGAACAAACTCCGCGACCTCGGGCTGCGCATCGCTCATGCCGTGGAAGGCGAAGCGGCCGAAGCCGCTGAAGGATAGTGCCTA
Organism: Planctomycetia bacterium; assembly: GCA_016795185.1. Taxonomy (GTDB): domain Bacteria; phylum Planctomycetota; class Planctomycetia; order Gemmatales; family Gemmataceae; genus JAGVLI01. The sequence goes on from JAEUIF010001475.1 coordinate 10,771, forward strand.
CTCGACGTCGCTGCGCGATCGGGTGCCATGGGCTGTGATCAGCGGCAGCCCCGGAGATGTCGCGCGTTAATCCATCCGTACCCGCTCACCGAACTTCTTCCGCAGCGTCTTCTCCGCCGCCGCCGGCAACGAACAATTGCAGAAACCCAGTTCGCGCAGCTGCTCCAGGTGCGTCGCCTCCAGCGCGGCGCGGGCGCTGGCCTGCCCGAGGGCGTTTTCGCTCAGGTTCAAGTTCCAAAGCCGCGACAGCTTCGCCGAGGCCAGCAACCGCGCCGCACCCTGATCGGTGAACCGGTTCATGTTCAAACCGAGCGAGCGCAACTTCGGCAGTCCGGGCCAATCGAGCAGCAGCGCCAGGCAATCATCGTCGAGAGCGTTGTTGTGCAAGTACAGCGTGTGCAGCGCGGTCAGGTGCGGTGAAGCGACCAGCGCCCGCAGTCCTTTCACGCCGAGGTTATTGCCGTTCAGGTTCAGCCAGCGCAGCTGCGCGCCGTTGGCGGACTGCGCCAGGGCCGTGACGCCCGCGATGCCGATGGCGCAACCGCCCAGGTCGAGTTCGGTCAGGCCGGTGATTACGGATGAATTCGCCAGCGCCTGCGCGCCCGCCACCCGCACGGCGTTGCTGCTCAGATCGAGCTTGGTCAATTGCGCCAGGCCCGGCGCTCGCGCCAGGGCTTCCACGTCGCGCGCCGTCAGTTCGTTCCAGTGCAGATTCAGTTCGCGCAAGGGCAACTTCGCCTGGCGCAGCAGACCGATGCACAGATTCATCGCGCAATTGGTCAGGTCGAGGGCTTCGAGCTGGGGCAGGTGCCCGCCGAGCGCCAGCTTCAAACTCTCTTCTCCGCAGCCGACCCAGGCCAGTCCCAGCGCTTTCAACCCGCGCAGGTTCGGCGCTTGTAACAGCTTTTGCGTGCCCGGCTCGCGCAGCTGGCCCTTGAGCCGCAGTCCGTGCAGCCGCCGCAACTCCGGTCGCGCGCCGACCGCTTCCGCCTGGAACTTACCCATGCCCAGGTACGACAATTCCAGCTGCCGAATGGGTGCGAGCCGAAAGATCGTTTCGCCGTGTTGCAGAAAGAGCTTCCAGCGCACACTGGCTTCCGCGACGAAGCCGCGCTGGAACGAATACTCGATGCCCTTGTCGCGCGGCAAGGCTTCGAGCCATTGGGACTCGTGCTTTGCGAGTAGTGCGGCTTCCCGCTGTTCCAGGCCCGGCCGGCGGTCGTCGTCTTCGGGCAACCGTTCCAGTGCGCACTGCACGCGGATGAACTCAGCGCGTGCGGTCTCACCCTGGTCGTCGAGCCAGTCGGCGTAGATCAGCCGGGGCGCGTCGTCGTCGGGCTGATCGAGGACGGTTTGCAGCAAGCCCGGGTCGCTGGCCACGGATGAAGTTCCTTTAGGTAGGTCAGGCTTTCCAGCCTGACAGCAGCGCCCGCGATGTGCGGCGCGCCGGGAAGATTCTTGTAGGTCAGGCTTTCCAGCCTGACAGCAGCGCCCGCGATGTACCGCGTGTCGCAAACGCTTCCGTCAGGCTGGAAAGCCTGACCTACAAGTCAGACCACACACCTCTCCATCAAAATCGCACGCGATTCCCGAATCGCCCGATCAACACCCGCTGTTCTTCAAATGATAATCGAAGGCCCATCAGTTCCAGTTGCTCGATCTGTTCGAGATACGGCGACTTCGTCAGATGCTCGGTGATTTCACCAATGGCGCCGCGCAGGTAGAGCGTGGTCAGCCGGGCCAGGTGCGGCGACTCGACGATCTTTGGCAGCAGGTCGCCGACGCCGAGCAGATACATCCGCCGGATCGGCGCGCGCTCAAACAGAAAATCGCCCCGCGCCACGAAGTCGCTCGCGGGCAGGGCGATGTACTCGATGAAGCCGCGCTCAAACGTCCAGTTCTCGACATAGGGCTGAAACTCCCTGGCCCAGTGCTTCTCGTGCTGGCGCAGCAACGCGAAGCCGCGGTCGCGCAGCCCGATGGCGCGCTGTACGTCGTATCGGCGGCGAAACAGGTCCGCCGCCTCGACCTGCACGCGGATCAACTCGGCGCGCGGCTGCTCGCCCTGCTCCTCCAGCCAGTCGGCGTAGATCAGGCGCGGGGTGTCGTCGTCGGGCTGGTCGATGATGGTCCGCAGCAGCGAGATTTCGGCCGGCCAGGAGTTCACGGGAGCAGTCCGATACGCAAGCTGTTGCCAAAGCGCCGGGCCAGCAACTGCCGGCCCACGTCGCTCAGTGCATTGTATCGCACATGCAGCGTGTAGACCTTGCGCACATATCGGCAGCGCGCCAACGCATCGGCGTCGGCGTCGCTGACACTTGCCACATCGAGGCACAGACGGTTCAGCTGTTTCAGCAGTGGCGACTCGAACAGGTCGCCCAGCGGCGGCGCGGGTGCTTCCGCCAGGCGCAGCCAGCGGCCGAACAAGCCTTCGGACGGCCGTTCACCTTGCAACGTCAGGCTGCGCACCGGACAACGACGGAAGACGCGGTCCGCTCCCGCACGAAACTGCGTCGGCGTCATGCAGACCCAATCGACGAAGCCGCGCTCGAAGCTGAAATCGCGCAGGCAGCCGCGCACCTCGCCGAGCCAGTCCGCGCAGTGGTCCGCGAGCAGCTGTTCCTGCCGTTGGTCCAGCGCGGCCAGGCGGCCGGTGTAGGGCCGGCACTGGAAGGCCAGCTCGCACTGAATGCGGATGAATTCGGCCCGCGCGCACTCGCCCCGTTCCTCCAGCCAGTCGGCGTAGATGAGGCGAGGTGCGGTGTCCATCGGTCGATTCACGATGGCCTGCAACTGTTCCAGATCGTCGTAGACCGCGTTCATGGTCCGCCCCGTTTCGTCAGCTCCTCGGCCGCCTGCTCGTAAAGGCGCAGGACTTTCCGTTCGGCTTCCGGCGCGCTGAACTTGCCCTTGGCGCGGATATCGCCGCGTGCTTCCTCCAGGGACTTCAGCAGCAGCCGAGCCGCTTCCGCCTGGAAGGTCCGCTGGCCGGCCAGGTCCACGTAGATTGGCGAAGTATGCGCGAACAGGGGCAACTCGAACTCGTTGCGGTTCGCCGTGTCGATCCGCACCGCCAGCCAGCCGGGCTCGTCGATGCGGACCTCGTGCGTGAGCATTGCGGTGTAACCACCGTCCCGCGCCGCCGCCGGCTGCGTCTTGACGACCTTGCCGTTGTGGACCAGTTGCAATTCCTGAAAGTTCTTGCGGCCGATACCCGTCGCCGTTACCTGGACCGCGCGGGGCTTCTCCAGGTTCAGGACCGAACCGATTTCCTGCCCATCCACGGTCAAGTTCAGCAGCGGACCGTTCGTGGCCAGGCAGCGCCCTGCTTTGACGGCCGCCAACCAACCGGGCACGGACAGCGGCGTTGCGGCCTTCGCGTACACGCGCGAAAAATCGTAGATGAACCAGTCGGTGCCGGTGCTGATGGGCAGCCGCGGACCGACGTTGAGCAGGCGATAGTAGCGCTCCTCGAAGGTGCCCGTGCGGCTGCCGTCGAAGACGTTCAGCGCGTCGAGCCGGCCGGCGAGTGCGTGGGCCGTCGCCTCGTGACCATTGGTATTGTGGCACCAGACGATCGTACTGCCCTGGCCGCGTGCTTCCTCGATGCCCGGCTGCAAGGGCCGGTCGTCAAAACCCATGCCGGTGATGCCCGGCCCCAGGCTGACCGGCTTCACCAGTTGCTTCAGGTTCAGGAACATCACATGGCCATAGCCCTGGCCATACGCCTCGAAGTTGTGCCGGTGCTCCTGGCCGTTGCCGAAGAGGATGCCCGCGCCGTCGAACTTCTTCAGGTCCGCATCCTGATAGCGATTCGTGATGTACGTCTCATCGTCCTTGTGTCGTTCGAGGTAGGAGACGAAGAGCAAGCGCAGACCGTCGGCGCGCGGAATCTGCCGGAGGTAGTCATCGGCCTCGGCGCGGCTCAGCTTCATCAGGTGCAAGTGGGTGTTGCCGGCCGCTAGACCCAGCTTTTCCGGCCGGAACAGGAAGGGCAGCTTCAGGGTGACCTCGGCTTCCCTGGCACCGAGGTCGAGGTCCGCCGTGGCCAGGGCGGTTTCCAGGCCGGACAGCGCTCCGACGCGATAGCGCCCACGCGGCAGCCCGGCTGTCGCGCCATCAGCTCCGACCACATACCAGCCGCTGGCCTCGCCTTTCTTGGCGACGCCTTGCAGCCGGTCGAGCAGCCCTGGCAACGGCTGCGGCTTGCCCGATGCCGCGTCCAGCACGCGCACGATGCCCGGCAGGGCTTTGCCCGTTTCGGCGTCGAGCAGGCGGAAGCGGACCTTCACGGCGGTATCGGGTGCCTGCGCGCCGACCAGGGCGCACAGGGCCAGCACCAGGACCGCGAACGAAGCCAGCACGGTGGAACGCATGGCACACGTCCTCGATGATGGGAATTTCTAGTTCGTAGTTCCGCCTTCAGGCAGCGCATCGCTCGCCGCCTGGAGCAGTTTGCGACCGGCTGGAGCGGTCCGCACAGCGGACCCTACAGTATGTTGTAGGGTCCGCTGTGCGGACCATAGCGCCCAGTGCTACTCGGTCCGCGAACCGCCCTAAAAGCGGAACTAGTGCATCGTCAAATGGGATGTTGCCCGAAGGAATG
>JAEUIF010000788.1 GCA_016795185.1 Planctomycetia bacterium
CTGCAAGACCTCGTGCGGCGCGCCGGGAATCTGCTTCGTCACGACGCGGAAAATTTTCTCCAGCTCGCGCATGAGATGGGTCTGGGTGTGCAGGCGGCCGGCGGTATCGACGATTAGCAAGTCGAAGCCGCGCGCCTTGGCCTTCTCGCAGGCGTCGTGGGCGACGCTGGCGGGATCGCTGCCCTGCTGGTTCTTGACGATGTCGCAACCGATGCGCTCGCTCCAGATCGTGAGTTGCTCGACCGCGGCGGCCCGGAAAGTGTCGCAGGCCGCGACCATGACCTTTTTGCCCTGTTGCTGAAAGCGATTGGCCAGCTTGGCGATGGAGGTCGTCTTGCCGGAGCCGTTGACGCCGGCGATCATCACTACCGTCGGCCCGGACGGGTTCCAGTTCAGTTCGGCGACGGGAGCCGTCAGCAGTTCCTTGAGCTGCTGCTTGACGAAGGCTTCCACGTCGCCGGTGATTTCCTTGTCGAGGAATGCCTGCCGGACGCGCTGGACGATTTCGGTGGTGGCGACGGTGCCCACGTCGGCCAGGTAGAGCCGCTTTTCGAGTTCGGTCAAAAAGTCCTTATCGACACGGCCCGACAGCCGGAAAAGGGAGGCGATGTTGACGAAGACGCCGCGCGTCTTGGCCAACCCCTGTCGCAGCTTTTGCCACCAGTCTGCCAGTCCCATCGGATGTCTCCCGCGCTGCGGTCAAGCGGTGGCGAGCGACCGGAGTTCCGCCAATTCTTCGGCGGTAACTGAACACACGCCGAGGTCGCGGCCCGGCCCGTGGCAATCGCTGCCGCCCGTCACCGCCAGTCCCAGTTCGGCGGCCCAATCGCGCAGCTGCTTCGACCAACGTGTCCGGAAGGTCGGATAGCTCGCTTCCACTGCTTGCAGGCCGAGCTTGCACAGGCCGACCAGCGTTTCGCGCGTGGCGTTTGCGGGTGGATGCGCCCAGCTGGCCACGCCGCCGGCGTCGCGCGTCAGGCGAATCGCGTCGGCGATGGGCAGCCGCACATTCGGCAATGTGACCCGCCCGCCGTCGCCCAGCCAGCGCTGAAATGCCTCCCGCACCGAACCGGCGCGGCGTGCCTTGACCAGCAATGTGGCGAGATTGCGCCGACCGACCACGCCGACGGCGGCCTCGGCGCGCAACTCCTCTTCGTCAAGCGTCACGCCGCAATGGCGCAGGCGTTCCGCCATGTCCCAGAAGCGGTCCTTGCGATGCTGGCGCAAGTCTCGGAGCGCCGCGAGCAGCGCGCCGTCCTCCGGATCGACATAGTACGCCAGCAGGTGCAGTTCTCGCCCCAAATGCTCGGCGGTGATCTCGACACCTGGCACGATGTCCAGGCCCAGTCCGCGCGCCGCCGAGCGTGCGGGGGCGATGCCTTCCAGGGTATCGTGATCGGTGATCGCCAGCGCTGACAGCCCCGTGCGCCGCGCCAGATCGACGATCTCGGCCGGCGTGTAATTGCCGTCGCTACAGGTCGTGTGGACGTGCAAATCGGCCCGGCCGCTCGACCGCGAACGGCCGGCCAGCTGACAGAGGCGTGTGAAGGGTTGCGACGCCGGCATGAAGCGTTTACTGCGCGGCTTCACCGCGAGCCTCCGGGGTTGCTTCGGATACCGCCGGTTCCACCGGCGCTTTGTGCAGCTGATCGAGGATGCCGTTGACGAACGCGGGGGAATCGGCCGACCCAAAGCGGCGCGCCAGTTCGATGCCTTCGTTGATCGCGACCGAAGCCGGCGTCTGCGGCGTGAAGCGCAGTTCGTAGGCCCCCAACCGCAGCACGTTGCGGTCCACGCCGGCCATGCGTGCCACGCGCCAGTTGGCTGCCTTTGCCGTCAGCTGCCGGTCGATCTCTTCCAGGTTCGCCGCCACGCCGTCGTACAGTCCGAGACAAAACGCGGCCAACCCGGCGTCGCGCAGCCGTTCGCGGGCAAAGCGTTCGAGGTCGGCACGGTCGATGTGCGGGTTGTGGTCGCGCTGAAAGAGCAATTGCAGGGCTACTTCGCGGGCACGGGAACGTCGGGTCATGGGTCCTTCCGCAAGCGGTGACTGTCGATGTTTATCGTAGTGATTCGTCGGCCCCCTGCCTACGGGGCGACGCCGCCGCTGGCTATTCCGGCAGCTGTCCCAGAAGATTGACCATCTCGATCGCGGTCAGTGCAGCTTCAAAACCCTTGTTGCCCGCCTTGGCCCCCGCGCGGTTGATCGCCTGATCGAGAGTATCGCAGGTCAGGACACCGAAAATGACCGGCACTCCCGTGGACAGCGCCGCCTGCGCGATGCCGCTGGCCGCGCCGCCGGCCACGTAGTCGTAGTGCCCCGTGTCCCCCTTGATGACCGCGCCCAGGCAGATGACGGCGGCATACTTGCGGGCGCGGGCCAGGCGCTGCGCGACGAGCGGAATCTCGAACGACCCCGGCACCCAGGCCACGTCGATCGACTCGGGCGCGACGCCGTGGCGCTTCAAGCCATCGCGTGCGCCCTCGACGAGCCGTTCGACGACGGCCTGGTTAAAGCGAGCCGCCACCAGGACGAAGCGCCCCGGTGGCGGCGAGAAATTGCCTTCGTAAGTGGCCATCGCGCTAGTTTCCGTTGCCCGACAGAATCGCGTCAGCCCGTTCGACGAATTCCTCTGGCTTGACAAAACCAACCATCTTGCCCACCACGGTGCCATCGGGCTTGAGGAAGACCAGCGTGGGAATGCTGGTGATCTTGAACTTCTCCGCGACGGCCTCATCCTTGTCGATGTCGATCTTGAGCGCGACAGCATGGTCGCGCAACCAGCCCTGGACCTTCGCATCCGGCCAGGTCTTCTTGTCCAGCAGCTTGCAGGGACCGCACCAGTCGGCGTAGAAGTCGATCATCACCACCTTGCCGTCGGCCTTGGCTTTTTCCTGCGCCTGGTCCAGCGTCAGCGCGTGAAACGCGGGCGCGGCCTCACCCTTGGTCGTCGTGTCGCCGGGCAGGGTCGCCTCGGACTTGCTGTTCGGCCCCGTGGCTTGCTGATCCAGGCCGCAGCCAGTCAAAGCCAGTACGGTGAGCAGCGCGCCTGCTGCCAGCCAATGGTGCGCGGTTCGCATGGTTCGATCTCCAGTTTACGGGCGACTATATCTACGCCCGTCGGCTCACGACAGGTTCATGCTCATCAGGAATTCGGCGTTGGTCTTCGTCCGCGCCATGCGACCGGTGAGCAGTTCCATCGCCTCCACCGGGTTCATGTCGGAGAGCACCTTGCGCAAGATATAGATGCGCCGCAGTTCCTCGGGGTCGAGCAGCAGTTCTTCCTTGCGGGTGCCGGAGCGATTCACGTCGATGGCCGGCCAGATGCGCTTATCGACCAGGCGGCGGTCGAGGTGCAATTCCATGTTGCCGGTGCCCTTGAACTCCTCGAAGATCACTTCATCCATACGGCTGCCGGTGTCGATCAGGGCCGTCGCCAGGATGGTCAGGCTGCCGCCTTCCTCAATGTTGCGGGCCGCGCCGAAGAACCGCTTCGGCTTGTGCAGCGCGTTGGCATCGACGCCGCCGGACAGGATCTTGCCGGAGTGCGGCACCTCGGTATTGTAGGCGCGGGCCAGGCGAGTGATGGAGTCGAGCAGGATGACCACGTCGGTCCCGAACTCGACCAGGCGCTTGGCCTTCTCGATGACCATCTCGGCCACCTGGACGTGGCGTGAGGCGGGCTCGTCGAAGGTCGAGCTGATGACTTCGGCCGTCGGCCCCTTGACCGACCGCTCCATCTCGGTCACTTCTTCCGGCCTCTCG